>JAEZHS010000487.1 GCA_023436825.1 Pseudomonadota bacterium
ACGTCAGGGTGCTCGAGCGATCGGAATGGCATCACATGGGCGTGCGCTTCCTGGGCTGCACACTTTGGTCGAACTACCGCCTCTTCGCGAACGAAGAAGCCCGCGCCCGTGGGCTGAGCGATGCCACCCGCCTCATGTACGACTTCTCGGCCATCAAGGTCGCTCCGGATTTCGACGACGCCTTCACGCCGGCGGTGTCGCAACTGCTCTTCGCCCAGTCGGTCGCCTGGCTGGACGAGTGCTTCGCCAGGCCGCACGCCGGCCCGACGGTCGTCGTGACGCACTTTGCCCCGACGCCGCAAAGCATCAGCCCGCGATTCAGGGACTCGCCGATCAATGCGTCGTTCGTGTCCGACCTGACGGGCAGGATCGAACGGTGGCAGCCCGAGCTGTGGCTGCACGGCCATACCCACGACAGCTTCGACTATCGGATCGGCCGCACCCGCGTCGTCTGCAACGCGCGCGGTTACGTCAAGGACGGGCGCAGCGAGAACGGCCGGTTCGACCCGGCATTCACCATCGATCTCTAACCGTCGATTGCGCCATGACGATGCGTCGCGGCGCGTACCGCATCAATCCTGGTAGGCGATCGTTACCTTGGCACCGTCGGCTTCGACCGGCTTGGCGACCACCGCCATCCTCGAGGGCTCCCGCCGATGCTCCATCATGCGCAGCTTCAGCGGCGTGCGGAAGTTCACCGCCGACGTGATCGGCCCGGCAGCGATCGAGGCCACGACCATCGGATCGGGATCGGGTGCAAGGCTCGCCGCAAAGTCGTCGGCTCCGGCGCTGCCGAAGTCCGGCAAGGGGAACAGCTCGCCCTCCTTGACGTTGCGGTTGGGGCTGTCGTGCAAGGCGGTCGGGCGTTCCAGGATCCACTCGGCGCTCGCGCCGGTGGCCGGCACGCGCCGGCCGCCGTCGTCATCCGCCGGATCATTCGTCGGCGGCGGAGCGACCATCACCGGCATGCCGACGCCGTCGACGCGCAGGAAGAACTGCACATTGTGCCGGTCGCCGGGATCGGGCTGATCCGGCGGCAGCAGCGTCACGCAGCAGTAGACCTTCTTGCCCGGCGCGATCGTGACGGCCGGGAAGACCACCGGCGCCTGGATGGTGCGGCCGCGCAGCCACCATTGCCACCACGCGAAGTACTGCGGCAGCGGCGCCCCATAGCCATCGCGTTCGCCGGTGTCGCCGACCACCTGGGTCGTGCCCATCTGGGGCATCGACTTCATCCAGCGCCTGAGCCCGTCGATCCCGATCCAGGTCGAACACACCCAAGGGCCGTCGCCATTGCCCGGATTCACCGCGGGAACGGTCCAGCTTGCGATCACCTGGTTGAAGCGGTTCCCATGGTTGGCGAAGATCGCCGCACCCGACCAGTTCCGGCTGGAGCCGAGGCGGCCGCGCGGAATCGCGCCCACGCGTGCCTGCGTCACATCATCGTCGCCCTGGTCGGCGGACAGGCGGGTCACGCCGACCGCCATGTCGGCGCGAAGCATGTAGTCGCCCAAGGTCCCTTCCTCGAACGGCGGCATGATCTTCAGGCCTTGCGGGATCATTTCCAGCCACAGCTGCAGCGCGACCGGATCGGCCGGCCGCGGCGGCAGGCCGAACCGCAGGAAGTCGTCGACCTCGAGCGCGGGATCGAGCAGATCGAGATCTTCCGGGAGGGGGTCGAGCTTGCGGCGGAAGACGCGCGCATCGAGCTCGGTCACGAGCGGGGCGAACAGGGCATTCCCGATCGGCCGGTCCGCCGCCGGCAGGCTGCTCCCGGGCGGCGATTGCTGACCCATCGTCATGGCCATTCTCCGAGCGCATCCGCTACGATCGATTGGAAGCGTCGCTTGGTCGCCGTGCTGGGCGCCGGTGGAATGCTTTGCGGCACGGTGATCGGCAGTGCGTTCGACGACAGGACGTCGAACAGGCTTTGCGCAAGGTTCGCGCCCGCCTTGGAATCGCTTTCGAAATGCAGGCCGGCGATTTCGCGGTTCCGCGCGATCCGGTCGGCCAGTTCGTCGATCACGTCGCCGAGCGCATCCCGGACAGTCCCCGTCGGCAACGCCTGCTTGACGCAAAGCGCCATGAGATGCGCCTGGGTCGAATGGCCACTCGGGTAGGCGGGATGGCCGGGAACCGGGAGCGGCGGCATCAGGCCTGGCGCGAGCTGGGACGGGCGGCGACGCTGGTACAGGCCCTTGAAATGCATCGAGCCATAGCAGCCGATCAACCCGCCGATCTGCAGCATCAGGCAAGTGTTGGGATGGGTGCGCGGCGAGATGCCGAGAGCCGCCATGAAGTAGCTGGAGAACGAGTCGGCCTGCGCGATGATCTCGCCCAGCGCATCGGGACGCTCATCCTCGGCGAGGCGGATGAGGGCCTTCAACTCGCGCTCGGGGAACTTCGCCGCCTGCAGGTCGACGGTGATGGTGAAGGTGTCGCCGAGAGCGAAGGCGGTGGCGCCCTTGCGGATGGTCAGATAGAGCCCCTGCGCCACCACGGCCTGCCCCGCGGCCAATGGAAAGGAAGTTCCGGGCGGGATGCCCGGGCCTGTGAAAGTGAACGTCCCGTCGCCGGCCGTGTTGCTGCACACCAGCGTATAGACACCGGCCTGGGTGTCGGACCGGGTCGGCGAGATCGGGTCCATGACGCAGTTCCCCTTCCCCGCGACAGGCGCCGCGAACTGGGGACTGACACTGACCGAAAACTTGCGCCCGGTTCGCAGCTTGTCCGGCTCGTCGAGCCAGAGCAGGCGCTCGACCAGGAGATCGAAGCCGTCTGTCCCGGCGAAAGCCGTTGTGCCTTGTATGAGCTTGAACTTCAGCTGGTTGTTGAATTGGGCAACCCCGCCGACCATGGGCACGGTCTGCACCGGGTTGCCATCGGGATCCTTCAACTGGAAGTTATTCGTCGGCGTGCGCCGCACCTGATAGGTGCCGACGTGGACGTCGCCGAGCATCGGCATGGCGGGATCGATGACGCAGGTGCCGTTGCCATTGTTGCCGGACCGCACGGTGACCGTGACGTTCATCGCCGTCACCTTGATGTCGAAGCCTTCGCCTTTCTTGAAGTCGGTCGCACCTTGGGAAACGGCGAATTTGAGCTCGTCCGCGAACGGTATGTTGACGCCCGGACCGGTCGCGAAGCTGGTGTCCACGACCACCCGCCCGCTGGGCGCGATCAGCCGCATCACCCCGGCGGTTGCCGTCGGCGCCTGCACGCATCGCACCTTGTAGGTGCCGACGCACGCGTCCGCCAGCGCCGGCGTCGCGACGTCCAGCGTGCAGGTCCCGACGGTCCCGCCCACGATGGTCGGGGCTGCCACCACGCGCAACGGTGGCCGCACATAGGGCAGCGTCGCCACCTGCGCAAAGTCGATCAGCATTCGCCACGCCGACCATTCGCCGGCCCAGAACCTCTCGTCCCAGGACTGCAGAGGAGGGAAGAGGCGCTGCTGGGCGACCTTTCCCTCGGTTATGAACGGCAGGTCGACGCGATCGGGCAGCAAGCCGAAACCGCCACCGCCCGCGCGTCCGAGGGCGCCCACATTCCCTTCGTTGCCTTCGTTGCCTTCATTGCCTTCGTTGCTCGGTGCCATGTCGATCTCCCCTTGGTCTCTGGAGGAAACGCGTACGCACCACCACCCACACCACCACTCTCAATCCGGCAGCCCGGCCTCACGCAGCCGAGCGACGACTCCGTCGAGCAAGGCGCCGCGAAACGGCGTGCGCTTCGCCCACGACAGGATCCGGAACCCGGGCTCGGCCGCGATAAGAGCCTTTGCGTGTTCGGCGGCCCGCTTGTTCTGGCCAAGCGCCACCAGGGCCGCGATCAGCACGCGCAGGTTCGACGAGAAGCGTGCGTTGCTTCGCAGCGCGCGCTCGCCCCACTCGACCGCCTGCTCATGGTTGCCGTTGATGTAGTGGGCCTGCGCCAGCATGCTCTCGTGCCGGAAGGCGAAGGGATCGCGCGGCGACAGCCGCAGTGCGCGCTCCGCCCGCAACACCGCGGCCGGGCCGTCGCCCATGTAGCCGCTGGTCGCGCTGGCGAAGGACCAGGCGAGCGGAAGGTTCGGCCCGGAGGCGAGTGCACGGTCCAGCAGGGCCGACGCGCCGGTGAAATCGTGATCCAGGAAGGACTTCATGTGGCCGCGGATCGCCAGCGCGAGGGCGAGGCCCTCGTCACGCTCCAAAGCAGCCTCCGAGCAGCGCACCGCGGCCGCATGGTCCACGCCGATATCGGACGACCAGCCCTGCCCGATCCGCAGGATATGCCAGTAGGCCGCATAGGCCCAGGCCGGAGCGTAGCCGGCATCCTCCGCGATCGCCTGCTGGAGCAGGCCGCGCGCCCGGTTGAAGTCGCTCTCCTGCAGCCGGAGCATCAGGTCGTTGCCACGCAGCAGCAGGTCGTAGGCGGTCAGGCTGTCCGCCGGCTTGCGACGCGCCCGCTGAAGCTCCCATTCCCGGATGTGCGGGGCGATGCTGCCGACCGCCTGGGCTGAAATCCGATCCTGGATCTCGAAGAGATCGGCAAGCTCGCCTTCATAGCGGTCTGTGCGGGCGACCGTGCCGGCTTCGGTCTCGCTCAGCTCCGTCTGGATCCGCAGCCGGTTACCGGAGCGCCGCACGCTTCCGGACAACACGTAGCGGACCCCGAGGTCACGGCCGACGGCCCGCACGTCGGGCCGTTGGCCGGCATAGGCGACCGTCGAGCCCTGCGAGATCACCAGCAACTCGTCGAGCCCCGACAGCGTGTGTATGATCCCCTCGATCACGCCGCCCGCGAGATACGTGCTGTCATTGTCGTTGCAGGCAGTGGCGACGGAGAACGGCAGAACGGCAATCGACGGCCGTTCCCGGCCGTGCGGGGAAATCGCGGTGGGTGCAGGCGGTGTGCCTTGCCGATGCATCACGAAGGCCTGGATGGGCCGGCTGAGATTCTTCGGGTAGAAGTCGCCGACGCTGACGACTGTCGCCGGGACCTCGCCGGCGATCGCCTCGGCGACGATGCCCGAAACCACGATGCCGCCCGGTTCAGCGTACTGCTGCAGCCGCGCCGCGACATTCACGCCGTCGCCGAAGACGTCGTGCTCCTCGATGATGATGTCTGCGAGGTTGAGCCCCATCCGGAACAGGATCGCATCACCGGCGGGCCGGCCGCGGTTGGCGGCAGCCGTCTGCTCCTGGATCGCAAGGGCGCAGTGCGCGGCGCTGATCGCGCTCCTGAAGGTCGCAAGGAAGCCATCTCCGGTATGCTTGACCAACGTCCCCTCGTGCTGCGCGAGCATCGCCAGCACGATTTTCTGATTGATCCGCATCAAGCGGGTGTGGGTCTCCTCCTCGGCGCGCTCCATCAGTCGCGTATAGCCCGCGACATCCGCTGCCAGCACGGCCAGCAGGCCTCGACGAGGGGCCGGCGACGGAATCGCTGGCGCGCCTCTTGGCATGCGCCGCGGCGATCGTTTGCCGCGTGAGAGAACTCGGGCCACGATCAACACTTTAGCGGAAAGGGCCTATGCGCGAAACCAGCGCAGTGACTCGGCGTGATTGCGTGTCGGCCGTCTCACTGTGGACCTTGATGCGAGCAACGCCGCGGATGCGGCATGAACCTTGATATCATTGCGCGCTTCCTGCGGTTATCGATGAACGTGAAACCGACGCGAACCTCCGCGACTGATTCGCGCGTGGCAGGCGCTGCTGCCATCAATTGCGCCACCGCAATGATCCGGCGCAAAGCGGCGGCGATCCACGCACAAGTAACAGCTGTTCCTGATGGGCGTTCCCCGGAGTCCTTTTGGGGTACCCCGTTCGTGGGTGCGGAGGGCCAGGAGCACAATGACCTATGTCGTGACCGAGGCTTGCATCAAGTGCAAGTACATGGACTGCGTCGAAGTCTGCCCCGTGGATTGCTTCTACGAGGGCGAGAACATGCTGGTCATCAATCCGGACGAATGCATCGACT
>JAEZHS010000510.1 GCA_023436825.1 Pseudomonadota bacterium
TGTTCTGCATCGCCAGCCTCATCGTCACGAACCCGTTCGTCTACGAGAACCAGCTCTATGACGTCGATCGCGACTTCGATCCGGTCGCCATGCTGGCCAAGGCGCCGTTCGCCATCCTGGTGCGCGAGAGTCTGCCGGTACGCTCCATGGCCGAGCTCGCTGCCTATATTCGCGCGCGGCCCGGCAAGGTCACCTTCGCCAACGTCTCGCCGGGCAGCCTCGCCCATCTGGCGGGCGAGCTCTACTTGCAGCGCATCGACGGCAAGGCCGAGATGATCCCGTACCGCAGCGTGCCGCAGACAATCCTGGCGCTCTCGAGCGGCGAGATGGACGTGTTCGTGTCGCCGATCGGCGAGGCGAAGGCGGGCATCGCCGGCGGCAAGATCCGCGGCCTGGCAGTGACGACGCCGGCGCGTCTTGCGTCGTTGCCAGAAGTGCCGACCATGGCCGAGCAGGGCTTCGACGGCTTCGACATCGCCGGATGGTACGGCGTGCTGGCGCCCAAGGGCATGCCGCGCGCGATCGTCGACAAGGCGAATCTCGCGCTCAATTCCCTCACCCAGAGCGACGCCTATCGTGCGCGGATTGCCGAGCTCGGTGCCTATATGGGGCCACCGCTCAACCCCGAGGCCTTCCGCGACGAGTGGCGGGCCGAGGCCGCGCAATGGGGCGCCTTGATCCGCAAGATTGGCCTGAAGCTCGACTAGAGCCGCCTGACTTCAACGGTCGGCGTCCACGGCTCGCCATTCCGCCGTGATCTCGTCGAGCCTGGCCTTCAGATCCTTCGGCAGCGGTCCCTGCTCGGCGGCCGTCAGGCTGTCGGCGAGCTGCTTGGGCAGGCTGGATGCCGGCAAGCCGGAATTCTACCAGGCGCTCCGACGCCAGCTCGCAGCGCTGCTCGACGGCGAGCGTGATCCAGTCGCCAACGCGGCGAACACGGCGGCGCTGCTCTACCAGCTCATGCCCGAGCTGAACTGGGCCGGCTTCTACTTCCTGCGCGGCGAAGAACTGGTGTTCGGGCCGTTCCAGGGCAAGCCCGCCTGCGTGCGCATCCCGTCGGCAAGGGTGTCTGCGGCACAGCGGTGGTGCGGCGGCAGTCCGTCATCGTCACCGACGTCCACGCCTTCCCTGGCCATATCGCCTGCGATACAGCCTCGCGCTCCGAACTCGTCGTTCCGCTGATGCGTGACAATGCCGTCGTCGGCGTGATCGACCTCGCAGCCCTGTACTGGCCCGCTTCGACGACGACGATCGCGACGGCATCGAAGCCGTTGCAACGCTCTACACGAACGGTACCAATCGCTCTTAGAAGCCTGGCGGCAGTCGCAGACAAACCGCATAATGCGTCGATGGCGCGCGCGACCTCTCCGCTGATCAACGAGACCGGATCGATCCCGGCGGTCGGCCGAGCGCCTGCCGTCTCCTCCCGCTAGCGCCCGCGACCGGCACGCCAGCGCGCATGGCCGAGAACGCGTCTGCGCTGGAGCTCCTGCTCACCGGCGATCCCGCCTTGCTCGCCATCGTGCGCCTGTCGCTCGCGGTCAGCCTGAGCGCTGTCGCCTGCGCAGCCCTGCTCGGCATACCGCTCGGCGCCCTGATTGCCCTGACGCGCTTTCCCGGCCGCAACGCGGTGATCATCACGGTCAATGCGATGATGGGCCTGCCGCCCGTCATGGTCGGCCTCGCGCTTTACCTGGCGCTGTCGCGCTCCGGTCCGCTCGGCGGCTGGGGGTTGCTGTTCACGCCAGCGGCCATGGTCGCCGCCCAGACCGTGCTGGTGCTGCCGATCATCGCCGCGCTGACCCGCCAGACGATCGAGGATCTGTGGCTGGAGTATCGCGAGGAGCTTGCGGCGATGAACGTCGGCGTCTTGGGCCGTGTCGGCACGCTGGTGTGGGATGCCCGCTTCAGCCTGGTGACGGCCGTGCTTGCCGGCTTCGGGCGCGCGGCGGCCGAGGTCGGCGCAGTCATCATCGTCGGCGGCAACATCGACGGCTTCACCCGCGTCATGACGACGGCGATCGCGCTCGAAACCTCCAAGGGCAGCCTGCCTCTGGCGGTGGGACTGGGAGTGATCCTGCTGGCGATCGTGATCGCCGTGAACGCGCTGGCCTGGGTTGTCCGTCGCGCCGGCGAACGCCTGGGCGGCTGATGGACGCCATGATCACCTTCAGCGAGGTCAGCATCATCACAAACGGCGTCGCGCTGCTCGACCGGTTGACGCTGACCGTGAGACCGGGGCTGCCGACGGTCGTCATCGGGCCAAACGGCTCGGGCAAGACCACGCTGCTGCGGGCCGCCATGGGGCTCATCGCGCCCACTCAAGGCCGCATCACCGGCGTACCGGAGCACCGCGCGATCATGTTCCAGCATCCGGTGATGCTGCGCCGCAGCGTGGCGGCCAATCTCGACTATGCGCTGAAGGTCACGGGCGTGCCGCGCACCGGCCGGGCGGTCCGGCGCGACGAACTGCTGGCGCTCGTCGGCCTCGGTGACCTTGGCGACCGGCCGGCACGCCGCCTGTCCGGCGGCGAGCGCCAGCGGCTCGCCCTGGCGCGCGCCCTCGCCCGCGATCCCACGGTGCTGTTCCTCGACGAGCCGACGGCGAGCCTCGACCCCGCTGCGACCAAGGCCTTCGAAGACTTGATTCGCACGGTCGTGGCGCGTCACATCAAGGTTGTGATGACCACCCACGATCTCGGCGAAGCGAGGCGCCTCGCCGGCGATGTCGTGTTGTTGCATCGCGGCCGCGTGATCGAAGCGGGCCCCGCATCGACGTTCTTCGATGCACCGCGCACCGACGAGGCGCGCCGATTCCTAGCTGGAGAGCTGTTGCTATGAGACCAATTGGCCGCCGTTTGCTCGCCATCCTGCTCGCGCTCCTGATGCCGGCAATCGCGGCGGCACAGGACAACACCATCGTCGTTGCCTCGACGACATCGACCGAGGACTCCGGGCTGTTCAAGCATATCCTGCCGCTCTTCAAGGCGAAGACCGGTATCGAGGTGAAGGTCGTGGCGCAGGGCACCGGCCAGGCGCTGGACACCGCCCGTCGCGGCGATGCCGACGTGGTGTTCGTCCATGCCAAGTCGGCGGAGGAGGCCTTCCTTGCCCAGGGTTTCGGCGTGAAGCGCTATCCCGTGATGTACAACGACTTCGTCCTGATCGGCCCAAAGACGGATCAGGCGGGCGTCGCCGGCACCAAGGATATCGTGGCGGCGCTGAGGACCCTGCACGACAAACAGATCACCTTCATCTCGCGCGGCGACCGCTCGGGCACGCACCTCGCCGAGCTGGCGTTGTGGAAGGCAGCCGGCATCGAGGTCGGACCCAATAGCGGCGCCTGGTACAAGTCGATCGGCCAGGGCATGGGTGCCGCCCTCAACACGGCCGCGGCGCTCAACGCCTATGTGCTGTCGGATCGTGGCACCTGGCTGGCATTCGGCAACAAAGGCGACCTCGACATCGCAGTGCAGGGCGACAAGCGGCTGTTCAACCAGTACGGCGTCACGCTGGTCAATCCGCAGAAGCATTCGCATGTCAAGGCGGCGGCCGGTCAACAGTTCATCGACTGGCTGGTGTCGCCGGAAGGCCAGCGAGCAATCGCCGATTACAGGATCAACGGCTCGCAATTGTTCTACCCCAATGCCGACGACCCGAGCGCCTGAGGATCCCAAGGCGAGTGGAAAGCACCCAGCATTCGCCTTACATTCCGGCACCTGCCTGTCGGAGTGATCCATGAAGACCATCGCCGTCATACAGGGCGCACCGAGGTCCGAGGTCCAGATGCTGTTCCGGTCGCTGGTCGATCGGTGGCAGCCTTCCGCGCGGATCGTGGGCGTGATCGCCGAGGATCACGGCCTGCCGGATCGCTCCTGCACGGCGGGCTATCTGCGCAGCCTCGCCAGGGCCGGCCGGTTCCAGATCTTCCAGGATCGCGGTCCCGGTGCGAAGGGCTGCCAACTCTCGGCCGCTGGCGCGCTTTCGGCATCCGAGGCCGTGCAACGCGACATCGCAACGGGCTGCGATCTGGTGGTGCTGAGCAAATTCGGCGCATTGGAAAGGAAAGGCGGCGGCCTGCGCGACGCATTCGCCGCCGCCATCGATACCGGCATTCCCGTCCTGACGTCCGTTTCGCCGCCCTACAGGGAAGCTTGGGAGGCTTTCGCCGGGCCGTTGTCGACGGTCATGCCGCTCGATGCCGAGCAGATCGAAGCGTGGTGGCGATCGGTGCGGCCATCGCCCGACCTTGCCGGCGATCAGGCTGGGCGGCCCGCGCGGCCATAGGCTCGTCCTATAGCGCTATTTGCTTTTCAGATCGTTCGCATTCGGATTGCCGCCTCAACCCGCAGGGCGTTAGGGTCCTGCAGGGTGGTTGAGGAGAAGAATTGTGCCTGAAGGTCATGCTGCCGCGCCCCAGCCGCGTCACCCCGGCTCGAGTCGCCGCAGGGGTCGGACCGCTCCCAAAGGTCGCCAGACCGAGCCGGCCGCGTTGCAGGAAGTCAGGGCCCTTCTGGGCACTGCGGAGCGCCGTCGCGATCTTCTGATCGAGTTCCTGCATCTGATCCAGGACAAGTACGGCCATCTCTCGGCCCGCCATCTGATGGCGCTGGCCGAGGAGATGCGCATGGCCCAGGCCGAGGTCTACGAGGTCGCGACCTTCTACGCTCACTTCGACGTGGTGAAGGAAGGCGAGACACCGCCCGCGCCGCTCACCATCCGGGTGTGCGACAGCCTGTCGTGCGCCATGGCCGGGGCCGAGGCATTGCTTGCAGAGTTGCACACAAAGATCGGAGCGGACGTGCGGGTCGTGCGTGCGCCCTGCGTCGGACGCTGCCAGTCTGCGCCGGCGGCCGAGGTCGGCCACAACTTCATCGACAATGCCGATGTCGCCAAGGTGGCCAAGGCGGTGGTCGAGCACCGGCATCATCCGGAAATACCTTCCTATACCGACTTGGCCACCTATCGTGCGGCCGGCGGCTACAAGGCCCTGCAGCGCCTGCGAGTCGGCGAGCTCAGCCGCGACAAGCTGGTCGAGATCGTCGACAAGGCAGGCCTGCGCGGCTGCGGCGGCGCGGGCTTTCCGACGGCGCGCAAATGGAAGTCCGTGCTGGGCGAGCCCGGCCCGCGCCTGATGGCGGTCAACGCCGACGAAGGCGAGCCCGGCACCTTCAAGGACCGCTGGTTCCTCGAGACCGATCCGCACCGTGTGCTGGAAGGCATGCTGATGGGCGCGCACCTGGTCGACTCGCCGGCGGTCTACTTCTATCTGCGCGACGAGTATCCCGCCTGTCGCGAGATCCTGACCCGCGAGCTCGCCGCCCTCGACACCGCGGGGCTGCTCGGCGGCGTAAAGGTTCACCTGCGCCGTGGCGCCGGCGCCTACATCTGCGGCGAAGAGTCCGCGATGATCGAGAGCATCGAGGGCAAGCGCGGACTGTCGCGCCATCGCCCGCCCCTGCCTTTCCAGGTCGGCATCTTCGGCCGCCCGACGCTGATCAACAATGTCGAGACGCTGTACTGGATTCGCGACCTGGTCGAGCGCGGCCCCGAATGGTGGACGGCTCAGGGACGCAACGGTCGCAAGGGCCTGCACACCTATTCGGTGTCGGGCCGGGTTCGCGATCCCGGCGTCAAGATCGCTCCGGCCGGCGTCACCGTGCGCGAGCTCATGGACGAGTTCTGTGGCGGCATGCTGCCCGGCCACACCTTCAAGGCCTACGTGCCGGGCGGCCCGTCGAGCGGCATCCTGCCGGCATCGCTGGGCGACGTGCCGCTCGATTTCGGAACCTTGGAACCCCACGGCAGCTTCATCGGCTCGGCGGCCGTTGTAATCCTGTCCGACAAGGACGACATCAAGGAAGCGGCGCTGAACCTGATGCGCTTCTTCATGGACGAAAGCTGCGGCCAGTGCACGCCCTGCCGGGTGGGCACGGAGAAGGCGGTCAAGCTGATGGCGGCGCGCGGCTGGAACGAGGCGCTGCTGGCTGAGCTGTCGGTCGCCATGCGCGATGCATCGATCTGCGGCCTCGGCCAGGCGGCCCCCAACTCGATGACGTCGGTGATGAAATTCTTCCCTTCGGACGTAGGGATCGTGCGATGAGCGGCATCAAGTTCACGATCGACGGCAAGGAAGTCGAGGCCCGCGAAGGCGAGACCATCTGGCAGGTCGCCAACCGCCACGACGTCGGCATTCCCCATCTCTGCTACTCGACGGCGCCGAGCTACCGGCCCGACGGCAACTGCCGCGCCTGCATGGTCGAGATCGAAGGCGAGCGCGTGCTGGCCGCCTCCTGCCTGCGCAAGCCGACGCCGGGCATGAAGGTGGGCGTGGCCACCGAGCGCGCCGAGAAGGCGCGCCGCATGGTGTTCGAGCTGCTGGTCGCCGACCAACCGGCGCGTGAGACTGCGCACGATCCCGATTCGAAGTTCTGGAACTGGGCCGACAAGGTCGGCATCAGCGCCAGCCGCTTCCCGGCCGACGAGCACCCGGTGCGCGACGTCAGCCATCCGGCGATGTCGGTCAATCTCGACGCCTGCATCGAGTGCAACCTCTGCGTCCGCGCCTGTCGCGAGGTCCAGGTCAACGACGTCATCGGCATGGCCGGCCGTGGCCATGGCGAGAAGATCGTCTTCGACTTCGACGACCCGATGGGCGACAGCTCGTGCGTCGCCTGCGGCGAGTGCGTGCAGGCCTGCCCGACCGGTGCATTGATGCCTTCGGTGCTGCTCGACAAGAAGACGCAGAAGCGCACCGAGTGGGCCGAGCGCACGGTCGACAGCCTCTGCCCGTTCTGCGGCGTCGGCTGCCAGCTCACCTATCACATCAAGGACGACAAGATCCTCCACGTCACCGGCAAGGATGGCCCGGCCAACCATGCACGGCTTTGCGTAAAAGGCCGCTTCGGCTTCGACTATGCCAACCATCCCGACCGCCTCACGGTGCCGCTGGTGCGCAAGGACGGCGTGGCGAAGTCCGCCGACGACGAGGTCGATCCCGCCAACCCGTGGACGCATTTCCGCGAGGCCACCTGGGAAGAGGCGATGGAGCGCGCCGCCGCGGGCCTGATCGAGATCCGCGAACGCAAGGGCGGCGCAGGACTGGCGGGCTTCGGCTCGGCCAAGGGCTCCAACGAGGAGGCCTATCTCTTCCAGAAGCTGGTGCGCACCGGCTTCGGCACCAACAACGTCGATCATTGCACCCGGCTCTGCCACGCCTCGTCGGTCGCCGCCCTGTTCGAGGGCATCGGCTCGGGCGCGGTGACGGCGCCGTTCTCGGCGGCGCTCGACGCCGAGACCATCATCGTGATCGGCGCCAACCCGACCTCCAACCATCCGGTCGCCGCTACCTTCATCAAGAACGCCGTCAAACGCGGCGCCAAGTTGATCGTGGCCGACCCGCGCGGCCAGGGCCTGTCGCGCCATGCGACCGTCAACCTGCAGTTCAAGCCGGGCAGCGACGTGGCGCTCTTGAACGCCATGCTGCACACCATCATCACCGAGGGCCTGACCGACCGGCAATACATTGCGGGCTTCACCGAAGGCTTCCCCGACCTCGCCGAGCGCATAAAAGACTTCTCGCCCGAGGCGATGGAGCCGGTATGCGGCGTGCCGGCCGAGACGCTGCGCACGGTGGCGCGTATGTACGCGCGTTCCAAGGCCTCGATCATCTTCTGGGGCATGGGCATCTCCCAGCACGTCCACGGCACCGACAATGCGCGCTGCCTGATCGCGCTGGCGCTGGTCACCGGCCAGGTCGCGCGGCCGGGCACCGGTCTGCATCCCCTGCGCGGCCAGAACAACGTGCAGGGCGCGTCGGACGCCGGCCTGATCCCGATGTTCTTCACCGACTACCGGCCGGTCGAGCTTGAATCGGCGCACGACTATTTCCAGAAGGCCTGGGGCACGCCGCTCGATCCCAAGCGCGGGCTCACCGTGGTCGAGATCATGAACGCCATCCACGCCGACCAGATCGAGGGCATGTACATCATGGGCGAGAATCCCGCGATGTCCGATCCCGACGTCCATCACGCCCGCATGGCGCTGGCCAAGCTGAAGCACCTCGTGGTGCAGGACATCTTCCTCACCGAGACGGCGTGGCACGCCGACGTCGTGCTGCCGGCCTCGGTGTTCCCCGAGAAGACCGGCACCTTCACCAACACCGATCGCCGGGTGCAGCTCGGCCGCACGGCGCTGCCGCTGCCGGGCAAGGCCCGACTCGATCTCGATATCATCGTCGATCTCGCCAACCGCCTGGGCTGCGGCTGGCGCTACGGCGACGTCGGCGACGTCTACACCGAGATGGCCGACACCATGCCGTCGCTGAAGAACATCAGCTGGGAGCGGCTGCAGCGCGAGGGCGCCGTGACCTATCCGGCCGATGCGCCCGACAAGCCCGGCAACGAGATCCTGTTCGCCACCGGCTATCCGACCAAGAGCGGGCGCGGCAAGATCGTGCCGGCCAATATCAGGCCGCCCGACGAATTGCCGGACGAGCAGTATCCCTATGTGCTGTCGACCGGCCGCGTGCTGGAGCATTGGCACACCGGCGCCATGACGCGCCGCAGCCAGGTGCTCGACGAGCTCGAGCCCGAAGCGATGGCGCATCTGCCGCCGCGCGAGATCGAGCGCCTGGGCATCGCGCCCGGCGACATGATCCGGGTGTCGACGCGACGCGGCGTCATCGAGCTCAAGGTGCGCATCGATTCCGACGTGCCCAACGGCATGGTGTTCATCCCATTCTGCTATGCCGAGGCGGCGGCCAATATCCTGACCAACCCCGCCCTCGATCCGTTCGGCAAGATTCCCGAGTTCAAGTTCTGTGCCGCGCAGATCGAGGCGGTGAAGGCC
>JAEZHS010000140.1 GCA_023436825.1 Pseudomonadota bacterium
TGTTGGCCATGGCGCGCGCCCAACCTGGCAAGCTCAACGGCGCATCGGCGGGCGCCGGCGGCGCCACCCATCTGGCGCTGGAGCTCTTCAAGTCGATGGGCAAGGTCGACATCGTGCACGTGCCCTACAAAGGCGGCGGCCCGGCCATGGCCGACCTGATGGCGGGTCTGGTCGACATCTATTTCGGCGGCCTGTCGACCGCGCTGCCGCACGTCAAAGCGGGCAAGATGCGCGCGCTTGGCCAGACCGCACTGGCGCGCTCGGCCGCTGCGCCGGACATTCCGACCATCGCGGAGGCCGGCCTGCCCGGTTACGAGTGTGCGATCTCCTACGGCATCTTCCTCCCGGCCGGCGCATCGCCCGCCTTGGCCGAACGTCTGCACGCCGCGGTCGACGCGACGGTGCGCGCGCCCGAGGTGGCACAGAAATTCACCGACCTCGGGGCGGATCCCCAGTTCGGGACGCCCAAGGAGTTCGCGGCCTATGTCGACGACGACATGGCGAAGTGGGCCCGCCTCGCCAAGGAAGCAGGCCTCAAGGCGGAATGACTACTTGACCGACGAGTAGTTCGTCGGCGTCAGGAACTGGTTGGAGACATTGGCAACGATCGCACCGTCCTTCTCGGTCTCGGCGCGCTTGGCCAGCCACTCCGGATCGGTCTGGAAGGCGTTCCACTTCTTCTCGCGGTCGGCCAGCGACTCCCAGGCCAGCAGGTAATAGAGTTCCTGGTTGGACTCGCCCACCAGCGTGGTCCAGAAGCCGGCCTGCTTGATGCCGTGCTTCTCCCACAGCTTCAGCGTGATGTTGGCGAAGCGGTTGTTCAGCGCCGGCAGACGGCCCGGCACGCACTTGTAGACACGCAGTTCGTAGATCATGACTTTCCCCTTCTAGAAGCTAGCATCGAAACGCGGCACGAAGCCGCTTCCCTTGTGATCGATGTGACAGGTGAACGGCGCGCCGAAATGGCAGGGCATCAGGCGTGCCCCCGAACCGGCGCAGTGCTCCAGCGCCTCGCGCCGGCTCTTGCGCGCACCGACCGCTTCGGCGCAGGCGAAGCTGTTCCATTCCGGGTGATAGATCTGCAAGGCATGATGCAGGATGTCGCCGCAGAACAGCGCTTTCTCGCCGCGCGATTCGAACTTGATGGCGATCGTGCCGGGCGTATGGCCGGGTGCCGGCTCGACCTTGAGATTTTCGTCGAGCTGGGCGGCGCCGTCGACAAGCTGCGACAGGCCGGCCTCGACGACCGGCAGCACCGAATCGCGGAACGATCCACCATTGGCGGGCGCGGTCTTGGGATCGGTGTCGACCTTGAGGTAGTGGTCGTAGTCGGTGCGGCTGAACACATACTTCGCGTTCTTGAAAGCCGGCACCCACTTGCCGTTCTCGAGCCTGGTGTTCCAGCCGACGTGATCGACGTGAAGGTGGGTGCACATCACCATGTCGACCTGGTCGGGCTCGACGCCGGCTGCCTTCAGCCGCGCCAGGTAGGGCGTCTCCATCAAGTGCCACTTCGGCCGGTGCGGACGGGACTTGTGGTTGCCTACGCAGGTGTCGATCAGGATGCGCTTGCCGCCGACGCTGAGCAGCCAGCTATGGACGCTGAGCTTCAGGGAGCCCGACGGCTCGTCGTAGTGGTTGGGCAGCAGCCAATCGCGATGCTCCTGCACCACGCCGGGCTGCCAGTCCGGAAAGAACATCTTGGCGTCGAAGTTGGGCTCATAGGACTCCTCGATGCGCTGCACCGTGGCCGCGCCCAGCTTCACTACCGTCATGCCTTCCTCCGCTGGGTGGCGACCTTAGCGTCGCCGGGCGGGTTCCGGGAAGGCCGGCATTTCGAACGCTAGAACAGCTGCGTCGCGAGCATCACGGCACGACGCCGGCCGCAGCAAAGGACATGCCGCGTCAGCGTGTGATGACGCCGCGAGTTGTAACCTTGGAAAGTCAGAACGGCAGGCGCCGCGCCTCGACCCTTTCGAGATGGCGATGCTCGAGGGCGGCAATGGCGGCACTCCCCAGCGGCACCACGAGCAGCAGCACGATGAAATGGATGCCGAGCGTCCAGCCGTCGAACATGCCAGGAACCACGGCACCGATGGCAACCGTCGTGATGAAGAACAGGACGGCGAAAGCGAGGCCGCAGACGCCCCCCATGAGCGTGGCCGCCAGCGTGGTCGATGCCTGGGCGCGACCGATGTAGTAGCTGAGGGCAAAAGCGACGCCAGCGGCGACGATGGCTGTCATGCTCTCCATGGACTGCACTCCTCCAATACGCTCTCGACGGCGAGAAATCAGAGTCGACTCTGTGCGTGGAGTGCTAGCTTGGAGCAATTGCACAGCCCAGGAACCCAGCAAAAACGCATGTCTGACCACCCCTCGACCTGGATTTCCGCATCGGAACTCACAACACTTTATGCCCGCAAGGTCCTTTCCCCTGTGGATCTCGTCGATGCGATGGTCGAGCGCGCATCGAAGCTGCAACCTTCCCTCAATGCTTTTGTCGTTATCGACGGTGACGGGGCCCGGACTGCCGCCAAGGCCTCGGAGGCCCGCTGGCTGAAAGGGCAGCCTCTGTCGCCGCTCGACGGCGTGCCGACCACGATCAAGGACACGACGCCGGTAAAGGGATGGCCGACCCGCTACGGGTCGCACGCCACGGACGAGACGGCGGCCACCGAGAACGCCCCCATCGTCGACAGATTCCAGGCTGCCGGCCTCGTCCTGCTCGGCAAGACCACAACCCCCGAGTTCGGCTGGAAGGCCCTGACCGATTCACCCCTGCAGGGCATCACGCGCAACCCCTGGAACCTGAAGCACTCGCCCGGCGGGTCTTCGGGTGGCGCCTCATCGCTCACGGCGGCCGGGATCAATCCGTTCAACCATGGCAATGACGGCGGCGGCTCGATCCGTATTCCCGCCGCGCACACCGGCCTCGTCGGCCTGAAGCCGAGCTACGGGCGGATCGCCCAGCATCCCGCCGACTCGCCATTCGCCGATGTGATCAGCCAGGGTGTGCTGGCGCGCTCGGTGCTCGACACGGCGCTGGCGCTCAACGTCACGGCTGGGCCCGACGCGCGCGACTGGCGCTCGCTGCCGGCCGACCCGCGGGACTACACAGTCGGCCTCGAAGACGGCGTGCGCGGCTGGCGGATCGGGCTCAGCCTCGATTTCGGCCACGTCACGGCAGACCCGGAGGTGCGCGACCTCGTCGCCGACGCGGCGCGGCACTTCGAGGCGCTCGGCGCCCATGTCGAGGACGTCGGCCCGCTGATCGAGCCGCTGCAGAAGAGCTTCGAGCCCCTGTGGATCGGCAGCTTCGCCACCCGCCTGCGCCAGATCCCGACCCAGCTGCACGGCAAGCTCGACCCCGGCTTCCGTGCCGCCGCCGAGAAGGGCATGGCGATCACCCTGGCCGACTATGCGCGGTCCTACGAAGCCAAGTCCAAGCTCGCCCGCGATCTCGCCCTCTGGCATCGCAAGTACGATCTCCTGCTGGCGCCGGTCACGCCGACCGCCGCGCCGCCGGTCGAGACGCTCTACAACTCCGACGCCTTCCCGCGCTGGACCAAGGGCGCGCCCTACACCCTGCCCTGCAACCTGACCGGCCAGCCGGCGGCGTCGATGCCGGCCGGCCTCACCAAGGCCGGCCTGCCGGTCGGCATCCAGCTCATCGGTCCGCCGCGCGCCGACCACCTCGTGCTGCGCGCCATGCGGGCGTACGAGAGCTCGTGCGGCTGGACCTGGCCGCAGCAGAGGGTCGTCGAGACGCTGACCGCACTGTGAGCGTCGACCCCACGCGGTTGTGAATTGGGCGGAGACAATGGCTCAGCCACTCTCACTCCCCATGAACAATGCATGGGAGGTAAGGATGCGCAGAGAGATCAAAGTGGCCGCGCTGGCCATGACCACGGCGGCTTTGGCGTTCGTCGGCGGCCTGCAGGCGCAGCAGCCCCCGCCGCAGTTTCCCGACATGACGTTCTTCATCACCAGCGTCGGCGGACCGCAAGGCGCCAACTATGGCGGCCTCGAAGGTGCCGACCGTCATTGCCAAGCCCTGGCCACCAAGGCCGGCGCCGGCAGCAAGACCTGGCGCGCCTACCTCAGCACCCAGGCGGTCGGCGGCGCCACCGCCGTCAACGCCAAGGACCGCATCGGCAAGGGGCCGTGGACCAACGCCAAGGGCGTGGTCATCGCCACCAGCGTCGAGGACCTGCACTCGCCCAACAACAAGATCTCGGCGGAGACGAATGTCGCCGAGACCGGCCGCCTGATCCCGAGCCGGCTCTACACGGTCAACCAGCACGATATCCTGACCGGCTCGCAGGCCGACGGGACGGCGTTCCCGCCGGACAAGGACATGACCTGCGGCAACTGGACCAAGAGCGGCGAAGGCAACGCCATGGTCGGGCATGCCGACCGCATGGGCCTGCGCGATGACGACGCCTCGAAGTCGTGGAATGCCTCGCACCCCTCGCGCGCCTGCGACGCAGCCTCGCTGGTCGCGACCGGCGGCGCGGGCCTGCTCTACTGCTTCGCCGCGAACTGAGCGGCGGGAGCTTGCCCGAGGGCCCCGGATGGGGCCCTCGGCCTCCCTTGAAATCCGTCGGCCATCGACCTAGGTCCAAGCAAGAGTGGTTCCCGTGGTTGTTCCTTCGCGAGGAGGATGGCTATGGTGACACTGGGCGATGCAGCGACCGTGCTCCGGCTTTTGCCTCTTCCGGCGGGCCGGGCCACATCTCAACTGTTCCTCGTACAGCTCTGCCACCAGCGCCATCCGCATGCTCGTGCCTGCGGAGCGCAGCGGCCCATCCGCAGGACCCGCGTTCGGCGCTCAGCAAGGGCCGCAGAACCAGGAGAGAAGAATGCCTGCGCTCAGTGACAGGTTGACGACCCACTGGCGGGACGTCGCAAACCTGATTCTCGGCCTATGGCTGGTGATCTCGCCATGGGCCTTGTCCTTCACGACTGAGACTATCCCGACAGGGAATGCCTTAATCGTGGGCGTAGTCATCGCGGTCGCCGCGGCTGCAGCTCTCATTGCCTTCCATACGTGGGAGGAGTGGGTCAATGTCGTGCTTGCCGTTTGGTTGATCGTGTCGCCCTTCGCGCTCGACTATGCGTCGCATGTCACAGTGCTGTGGAATCAGCTCATCGTCGGCGCGCTTGTCGGCATCCTTGCCCTTTGGACAGCGCTGACGACGCCGGAGACAGGCGTAACCGCAGGCTGACGTCGCGACACCGCCGCCAGCCAACAGCATCCCGCGGGCAGGCGAACGTCTGCCCGCGAGGCGGTGTGTGACCTCAGGCCTCCACCTTGACGCCCGCCGTCGTGATCACCTTCTCCCATTTATCAATCTCGCTTTGCAGGAACTTCGCCGTATCGGCCGTCGTCGCGCCGACCGGGACCAGGGCCTGCTCGGCCATACGCTTGCGCAGGGCCTCGTCCTGGACTGCCTTGGCAACCCCGCTCTGAAGCTTGGCGATGATCTCCGGCGGCGTCCCGGCTGGCGCCAGGAACATCACCCAGCTCGATGACTCGATCAGCGGGCCGCCCGATTCGACGATGGTCGGCACCTCCTCCACGCCGGGGACACGCTCCTTCGACAGCATGCACAGCGCCTTGATCTTGCCGGCGCGTACCTGGGACATCACGCCGATCGGCACGTCGAGCAGGAGCTGGATGTTGCCGGACACGAGATCGGCGAGCGCCGGCGCCGTTCCCTTGTAAGGCACGTGCACCATGTCGATCCCGGTGACCTGCTTGATCAGCTCGCTGGTGAGATGGGCGGCCGCGCCGACGCCGGACGATCCGAACGAGATCTTTCCGGGGTTCTGCTTGGCGTAGGCGATGAACTCGGCCATGTTCTTGACCGGCAGAGAGTTCGATACCGACACCATGATCGGCGCCACCGCGACCAGCGAGATCGGCGCGAATCCCTTTACCAGGTCGAACTTCAGCTTGCCGGCATAGAGCGTCTTGTTGGCGGCGTGCGCCGCGATCACCGTCAGGAAGGTGTAGCCGTCGGGTGCGGCGTTGGCGACCATCTCCGCGCCGATCAGCGAATTGGCGCCGGGCTTGTTGTCGACCACGAAGTTCTGGCCGACATTCATCTTCTCGAGCGTCAGGCGCGTCACCACGTCTGTCAGTCCACCGGCGGTATAGGGCACCACCCACTTGATGGGCTTGGCGGGCCAGGCTTGGGCACGCAGTGTGCCAGGCATCAGGGCTGCAGCGGCGCTCGCGGCCAAGACGCCGCGGCGATTCAATTTCGTCATTCTTCTTGTCCTCCTCTGTCCTGCGATGACAACCTCACCCTGAGGGCCGCGCAGCGCGCGGCGTCCCAAAGGGCGGGAAGCAATGGTGTTGTTGCCCACCCTTCGAGACGCAAAGCGCGCATGTGAATGCGCGTGGCTGCGCGATGCTCCTCAGGATGAGGCGAAGCGCGTGGCCGCCGTGACTAGTCGAGATCCAGTCCGTTCATGCCGGCGTTCTTGCGGGCCTTCTTGGCGAGCTCGCCCAGCATCTTGCCGGCCTGGTGCGGGTCCATGATCTGCGCGACCTCGGGTCCTTTGTGCCAGCCTTCGGCCACGGCAAAGATGCCGTTGCCCGCCTGGAAGACACGGCCGGTCACCTCGCGGCTCTCCTCGCTCACCAGCCAGGGCGCGACGGGGGCGATCCACCTGGGATCGCGCCGCTTCTTGTCCTCCTCGGTGTACTCGCGTAGGTCCTCGGTCATGCGCGTGAAGGCCGAAGGCGAGATCGAGTTCACGGTGATGCCGTAGCGACCGAGCTCGCGCGCGGCGATGATCGTGAACGAGGCGATGCCGGCCTTGGCCGCACCGTAGTTGGTCTGCCCGATATTGCCGTAGATGCCCGACACCGAGGTCGTGGTGATGATGCGCGCATCGACCGGCCCGCCCTTGATCTTGGCCTGGTCGCGCCAGTAGGCGGCGGCATGCCGCGCCGGGGCGAAAGTGCCCTTGAGATGCACCTTGATGACGGAGTCCCACTCGTCCTCGGTCATGTTGACCAGCATGCGGTCGCGCAGGATGCCGGCGTTCAGGACCACTGCATCGAGCTTGCCGAAGGCCGAGACCGCCTGGTCGATCATGCGCTTGGCGCCGTTCCAGTCGGAGACATCGTCACCGTTGGCCACGGCCTCGCCGCCCTTGGCCTTGATCTCGTTCACGACCTGCTGGGCAGGGCCGACGTCGTTGCCCTTGCCGGCGCGATCGCCGCCCAGGTCGTTGACCACGACCTTGGCACCGTGCTCGGCCAGCATCAGGCAATGTTCCCGGCCGACGCCGCGCGCCCCACCCGTTACAATCGCAACGCGGCCTTCGCACAATCTTGCCATCGCTCCCTCCCGTTTCTGGCGTGTCTGGAGGCGATTTCCTGCGCTAGTCTGGCGGCTCACGCAAGGAGGATCACCATGGACACGCTGCCGCTCGTAGCCCCCGAACAGGTCGGACTTTCCGCAGCGCGGCTCGATCGCGTCCGCAAGTGGATGCATGGCTGGGTCGACAGCGGCCGCCTGGCGGGAATGGTGACAGTGGTGATGCGCCGGGGCGAGCTCGCCTTCGCCGAGACCGCCGGCAAGGCCGATGTCGAGCGCAACACGGCGATGCGGCCGGATACCATCTTCCGCATCTACTCCATGACCAAGCCGCTCACCTCGACAGCGATCATGATGCTCTATGAGGAAGGCCGCTTTCAGCTCGACGACCCGATCTCGAAGTTCATCCCGGCCTTTGCCAATCCGCGCGTCTATGTCGGCGGCAGCCGCGGCAAGATCGAAAGCGTTCCGGCCGAGCGCGAGATCACCTTCCGCGACCTGCTGACCCACACGTCGGGCCTGACCTACGGTTTCATGGAGAGCAACCCGGTCGACGCGCTCTATCGCTCCAAGACCAACGGCGTCGACTTCCAGACCGCCACGACCAGCCTCAAGGATCTCGTTGAACGGCTCGGGACCTTCCCGCTGATCGCCCAGCCCGGCAAGGCGTGGAACTACAGCGTCGCCACCGATGTGCTGGGTTACCTGGTCGAGGTCATCTCGGGTCAGCCCTTCCAGACCTACCTGAAGGAAAAAGTCCTGGTGCCGCTCGGGATGGTCGACACCGACTTCCATGTGCCGGCCGAGAAGCACGATCGCTTCGCCGCCAACTACCAGGCGGGAGCCGGCGGCAAGCTCGAGTTGATCGACGATCCCGGCAAGAGCCGCTATCTCGCCCCGCGCGCCGTCAATTCCGGCGGCGGCGGCCTGGTCTCGACGGCGGCGGACTATCTGCGCTTCTGCCGGTTCATGCTGAACAAGGGCGAACTCGACGGCGCGCGCCTGCTCGGCCGCAAGACGATCGAGCTGATGACCATGAACCATCTCAAGGGCGACATGGCCGACATGGGCATGCCGCGCTTCTCCGAATCGACCTACTACGGCGTCGGCTTCGGCCTGGGCTTCTCGGTCATGATCGACCCGGCCAAGGCGCACATCGTCGGGACGGCCGGCGAATATGCCTGGGGCGGCGCCGCCTCGACGGCCTTCTGGTGCGATCCGGCCGAGGACATGGCCGTGGTGCTGCTGACGCAGCTCATGCCCTCCTCGACCTACCCGATCCGCCGCGAGCTGCGCGTGCTGACCTACCAGGCGATCGTCGACTGAAGGAGGTCCGCCCGATGCGCAATACCGGTCCCCTGAAGGTCACGAGGCTCCATCCGCTGTTCGGCGCGGAGGTCTCGGGCATCGACATCACGCGCCCTCTTTCAGCGCGCGAGTTCGGGCCGATCCGCGCGGCGTTCGAGGAACATTCGGTGCTGCTGTTCCGCGACCAGCCGATGGACGACGACAAGCAGATAGAGTTCAGCGAACTGTTCGGACCGCTGGAGACCACGGGCAGCTCCAACCCGGCGGTCGGCACCAAGTTCCAGCGCCAATCGAACCTCGACATCATGACGGGCGAACCGATCCCGCCCGACGACATGCGCATGATCTACCAGAAGGCCAACTACTTCTGGCACTCGGACTCGTCCTTCAAGCGCGTGCCCTCGCTGTGCTCGATCCTGACGGCACGCGTCTGCCCGCCCGAGGGCGGCAACACGGAATTCCTGTCGATGCGCGCAGCCTGGAACGCGCTGCCGCCGGCGATGCAGGCCACCATCCAGCCGCTGATCGCCGAGCATTCGCTCGAATATTCACGCAACCGCGTGCAGAAGGGCATCCTCAGCGCCAAGGCGATCGCCGAGCTGCCGCCAGTCAAGCAGCGGCTGTTCCAGGACAATCCCGTGAACGGGCGGCGTGCCCTCTATATCGGCGCTCATGCCGGTTTCATCGTCGGCTGGCCCAGAGCGACCGGCGAGGCCCTGCTCTACGAGCTCACGCAGCGTGCAGACCAGCCGGAATTCCGGCTGTCGCATAACTGGCGCGAAGGCGACGTGGTCGTCTGGGACAACCGTGCGGTATTGCACCGCGCTACATATTACGACACGGTCAAGTACAAGCGCTTCATGCAGCGCACCACCATCGGCGGCGATCTGCCGACGGTGCCGCAATAAGAGATGGCTGAACCGGCTCCGGCATCATCACCGCATCCCGACGGAATGCCCCCTGGCTGGCCGCGCCGGTTGGCGGTGGCGACCATCACCATCGGGCTGATGATGTCGGTGCTGAGCAACTCGATGACCAACCTGGCGCTGCCTTACATCGCCCAGGATCTGAACATCACCGCCGAAAGCTCGATCTGGATCGTCAATGCCACCCAGATCGCTCTCATGATCTCCCTGCTGCCCGTGGCGGCGCTGGCCGACATCGTGGGCTACCGGCATGTCTACCGCTTCGGCCTGGTCCTGTTCTCGCTGGCCTCGATCGGCTGCGCGCTCGCGCCATCGCTGCCCTGGCTTCTGCTGGGCCGTACGTTGCAGGGCCTGGGGGGTGCAGCGATCATGTCGGTCCAGCCGGCGCTGGTACGCGCCATCTATCCTCGCGCCCAACTCGGCCGCGGCCTGGGCTTCAACACGACCGTCGTTGCGACGTCGCTGGCCGCCGGCCCCTCGATCGGCGCAGCCGTGCTGTCGATCGCGCCCTGGCCATACCTGTTCGCCGTCTACGCGCCGCTCGGGCTGATCTCCTTTGTACTGGCCGAGCGGTACTTGCCGCGGACGACCCACACCCACCGTCCTTTCGACTGGACCTCGGCCGCCATGTCGGGCGCCACCTTTGGCCTGTTGATCTTCGGTATCGATGGCCTGGCCCACGGGCATCATCGTCTCGTCGTCGCGTCGGAGCTCGTC
>JAEZHS010000545.1 GCA_023436825.1 Pseudomonadota bacterium
GGGTGGGCCGCAGTATCGTTGGTGCCCACCCTTCGAGACGCACCGCTGCGCGGTGCTCCTCAGGGTGAGGCAGGGTTCATTTCCTCTGATTGCCGGCAAACACCGCGGTCAGGCCCAACCCGATGAACAGCGTGCCGCTGACGTATCGCTCCACCTCGAGATAGCGCTTGTTGCGGCGCAGCCACTTGCCGGCCGTGCCGGCGAGGAAGGCGTAGCAGCCGTCGGTGATGAAGCCGAGCGCGGCGAACAGCAGACCGAGGAAAACGATCTGCGACACGAGATGTCCGCGGCCGGGCTCGACGAACTGCGGCAGGAAGGCGAGGAAGAAGAGGGCCGTCTTGGGGTTGAGGAGGTTGACGATGAAGCCGTCGCGGAACAGGCGGGCATGGCTGTGCCGCGGCAGGTTGCCGTCGGCAGCGACCTCTTCGGCGCGGCCGAAGATCTTCTTCAGCCCGAGCCAGATGAGATAGGCGGCGCCCGCCCACTTCACGATGCTGAAGGCGAGCGCCGACGAGGCGAGCAGTGCCGACAGGCCGAGCGCCGCTGCCAGCACATGGACCAGCGTCGCGGAATGGATGCCGAGATCGGAGACGAAGCCTGCCATCCGGCCCTGCGCCGCCGACCGGGCGACGATGTAGAGCACGGCGGGGCCGGGGATCAGCAGCAGCACAAGGGCGGCGCCCAGGAACAGGCCGATGTTCGTGGCGCCGGGAATGACGATCTCCATGGCGGGACCTTTCTGCGAAGACGCGTGGCGCCAGAAAGTCCCGGCCCGCGCGGGCGTGTCAATGGTCGCGGGCGCCGATGGCGCGCCGGAAGCTGGCCTCGATATTGTCCTGGCTCTGCTTCACGAAGCCGTGGCGCTCGTAGAAGCGGTCGGCCGGGCTGCCGAGCAGCACGTCGAGCTCGCAGGGCAGGCCGATGGCGTCGGCTTCGGCGAGCAGGACTTTCAGGATGTCCGTGCCCAGCCCGCGATTGTGATGGCGGCGGGCGAGGTAGAAGGAATCGATCTTGATCTCGGCCTCGCCGACGCGAAAGCCGACGCAGCCCGCAATGTCGTCGCCGACCAGGATCAGGCGCAGGCCGGGCTCGGCGAAATGCTCGCGGAAGATTCGCCGCGCGCGCTCCGGGTCATAGCGGAACACGCGCTCCAGATGCTCGCGCATCACTTCGATGCGAATCGCCAGGAGCGGCTCGAAGTGGGCCTCGGAGGCGGGAGCAAAACGCCAGATCGTGGTCATGCTCTTGCGTAGTAGCTCGTCACAAGGAATTTGACGAGCCGGGGCATGTCCGACGAATTGCCAGCACTGCTGGCACCGATGCTCGGCTCGAACATTTTTGCGCCGTTTGGCCCCTTATGGTACGCAAAAATAGCACCGTAGTTGACTCATTATGGGACTTAAGTTATATTGACCGCGCGTCGCCTCGCGGCGGGCTCCGCTCTATGCATCGTTCATCCGATACCATCCCGCGCCCGGCGGCCGGCCGGCGGGCCGGCCCTCCGGCCGGGCGAACATCTGAGCTTGCGTAACGATCGAAATTCGTCGGGCAGGCACATGGATAGTGGGTCGGCTTCCGAAGCACCGTTACGACCTCGGGCGGAAATGCCGGGATCGCAAAATCATCTCACCGCGCCGGGCAACGCGCGACCACATCAATGGCTTGCGGAAGTTTTCGGGGATGTCGCGGCGAATACGATGCCGTCGCCGTTCCTAGTGGATGCGGTCCAGGAGCCGGCCCGGCCGAAAGAAGTGCGACCAGTCGGCGACGTCGGACCAGGCGACCGCCGGATCGTGCGACAGCAGCACCAGATCGGCGCGGCCGACCAGGTTGTCTTCCGGCACGAAGCCGACGCCGCCGTCGGCAGCGGAAATGCGGCTGTCGACCGAGTTGTCGCGGTTGTCGCCCATCATGAAGTAGTGCTTGGGCGGCACCACGAACACCGGCGTGTCGTCCTGCGGGTCGGTGTCGGACATCTCGACGATCTCGTGCTCGCGCCCGCCGGGCAGCGTCTCGACATACAGAGTGGCCGTGCCGCGGCCGCCGGCATCGCCGGTGAACGGACCGACAGCGCGGCGGGGGACGATGGCGTCGTTGATGTAGAGGCGACCGCCCTTCATCTGGATGCGGTCGCCCGGCAGGCCGATCAGGCGCTTCACGTAGGTCGTCGCGGGATCGCGCGGCAGGCGGAAGACGATGACATCGCCTCGCTCCGGCGCCTTGCCGAGCAGCCGGCCGGAGAAACCCGGCAGCAGGTCGATGGGCGCAGAATAGCGGCTGTAGCCATAGGCGTATTTGCTGGCCATGAGCTGATCGCCGGTGAGGAGCGTCGGCACCATCGACGGCGACGGCACATGATAGGGCTCGGCGAAGACGGTACGCACGATCAGCACGAAGCCGACGGCCAGTACGACCGGTTTCAGCTCGCGCCCCCAGCCGACGAGGCGCTGCCGGAAAGAAGAACTGTCCATGATCGAACTATAGTTCGACCTGCGGCCTTTCCAAGGCAGCGATAGCGGAGCGCGCTATCTCGTCTTCCGGGCCGCGCGGGGGTGAGCGCGCG
>JAEZHS010000656.1 GCA_023436825.1 Pseudomonadota bacterium
TGGCGAGCAGCAGCTCGTTCGACAGGATGCTGCCGAACACGCGGCCCGGGATGGCCTGCATGAAGGCCATCGTGAAGTAGCCCATCTCGATCGACAGGAAGCCGAAGAAGAAGCCGACCGCCGCCAGGGAGAAGGCCACGGGGTAACCGATGATCATGAAGACCACCAGCCCCGCGAACATCAGCGGCGGCATCCATTCCAAGGGGATCATTGCGTCGGCCTCTCGTAGTGCGCTTCGAGGCTCTCGACGGGCACGCCGTTGAGGAAGGCCACTCGCTTGATCAGTTCGGAGATGCCCTGCAAGGCCACCAGCAGGAAGCCGACCGGCAGGACCAGCTTGATCGGCCAGCGCAGCAGGCCGCCGGCGTTCGAGGAGTGCTCGCTGACGGCGAAGGATTGCATGAAGAACGGCCAGCTCAGCCAGGCCAGGATGATGCAGGTCGGCAGCAGGAAGAACAAAGTGCCGAGGATGTCGATCCAGAGCTGACCGCGGCGGCCCATGGTCATGTAGAGGAGGTCGACCCGGACGTGCTCGTTGCGCTTCAGTGTGTATGAAGCGCCGAACATCACGATCACGGCGAACATGTACCACTGCACTTCGAGCCAGGCGTTCGAGCTCGTGTCGTAAGCGTAACGGATCATGGCGTTGCCGCCGCTTACGATACAGGCCAGCAGCACCAGCCAATTGCAGACGACACCGATCTTCTCATTGACCACGTCAATGATGGTGCTGAGGCCCAGCAATGCGCGCATCCCACCTCCCCTGCGCGAGTTCTTGTTTTTCGTCCCCCGTTCTCGCCTGCGGGGGCTTTCTCAATAACGTGATGCGAACGACCACGCTAGCGTCCGGGACTCTTCGGCATGGGCCGGGGCTGCGTCAAGTTGCTTCACCGGCCAGACGCTGCCTAGACCGTAGGCAGCTCCATCCACCCCTCGGGACCGAAGAATTCGAGCGGCCGGAAGGCGCGCTTGTAGGCCATCTTGCTGGAGTCGGCGATCCAGTAACCCAGGTACACATAGGGCAGGCCGCGCTTGGCGGCGGCGTCGGCCAGCCACAGGATCATGTGCGTTCCCAAGCCCCGCCGCGGATCCTGCGGATCGAAGAAGCTGTAGACCGCCGACACTCCGCTCGAAAGCCAGTCGACCAGGCACGCGCCGACCAGACGGCCCTCGGCCGAATCGTCACGGAACTCGATGATCGCGGTCTCGACCGGGCTTTCCTCGACCATGGCGCGATAATCGTCGAAGTCCATGTCGGCCATGTCGCCGTCGCGATGGCGGGCCATCACGTAGCGTGAAAATAGGGAGTACTGCTCACCGGTCGCGAGCGCCTGGGTCTCCAGGGCGTGGACGTGCTCGTTGCGCCGCAGGATGCGCTTCTGGGCCCGGCTGGGCTCGAAGTCGCGCACGCGGATGCGGACAGGCACGCAAGCCCGGCAGCCCTCGCAGAGGGGCTTGTAGACGAAGTGGTGCGAGCGCCTGAATCCGGCGTCGGTGAGCGTGTCGTGTTGCGAGATGGCGTCGGGTCCGCTGAGCTCGGTGACGAGCTTGGTCTCCAGCCGGTGCGGCAGATACGGGCAGCGCATCGCCGGCGTGGTGCGGAAGAACCGCAGGGTCTGGATGTTCTGACGGATGAACATTGCTTCGGGGACAGTGTACCGCGGTCACCTGCGAAGAAAAGCACTAGTCGGTTCGACCAAGGTCGACAGAAGGCCACGGAGTCAAGGTCTTTGTCGATTTCCGGCCAACCGGCGAAACGGCATGAGCGCCAGCCGGACCAGCTTGGGCAGTAGCCAGATCAGCAGGGCGACGAAGAGGGCGAGCAAGCACAAGAACGTGATCGGATGGGCAATGGCCAGCGCCAGGCCGCCGATCACGCCGATGTCCTCGGTGAAGGAGGCGGCGATGTTGCTGAACGGCTCGGGCGAGGTGTTGATCAGCGCCCGCGTGCCGGTCTTGGCGACGTGGGTACCGGCGGCCAGGGTGCCGCCCAGCAGGCCGGCGATGACGGCGACCTCGGGGCTGAGGCCGCCGGCCGCGCCATAGGCCAGCAGGGCGCCTGCCGGTACGCGCACGAAGGTCTGCAGCATGTCGTTGATGCTGTCGACATAGGGGATCTTGTCGGCGAAAAAATTGAGCGCGAACAGGATCGCCGCTACGGCCATGACCCAGGGCGAGGCCAGCACCTGCAGGTCGTGTGGCAGCGCGACGAGGCCGAGCCGCTCGGCGGCGCCCAGCACCAGCACGGCGGCATAGGTATTGAGCCCGCTCGCCCAGCCCGCGCCCAGGGCGACGGCAATGGCGGCGATGACGTCGGCGCTCATGGCTCCGTCATGAGGGAGCGGCCGTCACAGCGCGCGCCGCGCCTTGAGCGCGGTGGCGAGCGTGCCGTCGTCCAGCCAGTCGAGCTCGCCGCCGACCGGCACGCCATGGGCGAGGCGGGTGAGGGGCACGTCGAGTTCGCCGAGGCGCTCGGCGAGATAGTGGGCGGTGGTCTGGCCGTCGACCGTGGCGTTGGTGGCCACGATCACCTCGCGTATGCCGCCTGCCGCCACTCGTTTCACCAGGCCCGCGATGTTGAGCTCGTCGGGGCCGATGCCGTCGAGCGCCGACAGCGAGCCGCCCAGCACGTGATAGAGGCCGCGGAAGATCTTGCCGCGTTCCATCGCCCACAGGTCGCCGACGTCCTCGACGACGCAGATCAGGCCCTGATCGCGATTGGGATCGGCGCAGATCGAGCAGGGATCGATCGTATCGAGATTGCCGCAATTCGAGCAGGCGCGGATCGCCCGCGCCGCATCAGCGAGCGCGGTGCCGAGCGGCTGCATCAATGTCTCGCGCTTCTTCAGGAGATGCAGCGCCACCCGCCGCGCCGAACGCGGTCCCAGCCCGGGCAGCCGGCCCAGCAACTGAATCAGACGTTCGATTTCGGGGCCGTTCATCGGCGGGGCGCGCGCCACTCCAGTGGCGCGGTCTTTTCATGCTCTTTTGGACCGCGCACATCCTGCGCGCTCATGATCATGAGCGAGCTGGAAG
>JAEZHS010000754.1 GCA_023436825.1 Pseudomonadota bacterium
CCTGCGGCCGTTCCTCAGGGTAACGTGATGTCAGAAGTGATAGTTCACACCGACCCGGATCAGGTTGCTGTTCGCGCTCTCGCTGACGGTGCCGGGCAGCAACGACGTGCTCGGCGTGCCCATGTAGAGATATTCCAGCTTCATCGACCACCGATCGGCGAAAATCCCTTCGACGCCGCCGCCCGCGGTCCACGTCCAGTAATTGGCGCTGGTCGAGATGGGGCCGTCGATGGAGCGCTGGCCCCACACCGCGCCGCCGGTCAGGTAGGGCATCACCGAGCCTACCGGATAGCCGACGCGTGCACGCATGGTGCTGAACCATGGCACGCGCTCCGTCGTGCCGAAGGGACCGAAGCCGCTGCCGCCGTTCACGCCTGCCGCAAAGGTCGAGCCCTGGAAGTCGATCTCGCCACCAAGCAGCACGGGCCCGAGGAGATAGTTGTAGCCGGCCTGGGCGCCGCCGGCAAAGCCGCTGCCCGCACCGGAGAAGCCGCCGGGACCGGCAGGACCGGCAAAGGAGGTGGATGTGTCGCCGAACATGCCGCCGGCATTGAGACCGGCATAGAAGCCGTTCCATGTCGGGCTGGCCTGCTGTGCGGCGACCTGTGTTGTCGCGATCGCTGTCGCTGCGATCGCCAGTCCGAGAGAAGCCCACTTGCGCATTAACGTACTCCACGCCTGTTGAACTCCCCCACCGGCATTACGGCGCGAGTGCCGTGATCGTCCCTGTGGTAAGTGCCGCGATCGAAGCGAACCCAACGTGAATCAAATCGGGCGGAATGAAGTCGCATGCTGGCGGCGAGTACGCAGGTGGAATGCGATAGAACGAATGCATGAAGTACAACCGCAGGGTGGTCGTGCCTTCGATTGCCTTGCGGACTGTTGACAAGTTCGAACAAGAATTTCCCCGGCAGGCGTCGCTCGGCGCTACTGTGACTGGACATGTTCGATTCCCGCGCCAACGCCTCGGCCCTGCTGCATTCGGTCTTCGGCTTCAACGCCTTCCGTCCCGGCCAGGAGGAGATCGTCGACGCCGTATTGGCAGGGGAGAACGTCCTGGCCGTCATGCCGACCGGCAGCGGCAAGTCGCTGTGCTACCAGCTGCCCGCCATTGCTCGGCCCGGCCTGACCCTGGTCGTCTCGCCGTTGATCGCCCTGATGCGCGACCAGGTGCGGGCGCTCACCGCCGCTGGCGTCGCGGCCGGCAGCCTGAATTCAAGCAACGAGCCCGCTGAGAACTCGCGGGTCATGGGCCTGCTGCGCCGGCGCGAGCTTCGGCTGCTCTACGTCGCACCCGAGCGGCTGGCGCGCCCCGACACGGTCGAGATGCTGGCCGAAAGCGACGTCTCGATGATGGCGATCGACGAGGCGCATTGCGTTTCGCAATGGGGCCACGACTTCCGCCCTGAGTATCTCACCTTGGGCAACGTGGCGCGGCAGATCGGCGGCCGGCTGCAGACGCTCGCCTTCACCGCGACCGCCGACGCGCCGACCCGCAACGACATCGTCGACAAGCTGTTCGCCAACCCGCCGCGGGTCTTCGTCAGGAGCTTCGACCGGCCCAACCTCAGGCTCGCCTTCAAGCCCAAGGAGCGCTCCTCGCGTCAGGTGCTGTCCTTCGTGCGTAGCCACGAGGCCGAGAGCGGCATCGTCTATTGCGCCTCGCGCCGCAAGGTCGAGGAACTCGCCGAGGCGCTGAAGGCTGCCGGCATCAACGCGCTTCCCTACCACGCCGGGCTAGACAAGGCGGTGCGCGACGCCAACCAGGACGCCTTCCAGCAACAGGACGGCGTGGTGATGACCGCCACCGTCGCTTTCGGCATGGGCATCGACAAGCCCGACGTGCGCTTCGTCTGCCACGCCGATCTGCCGGCCAACGTCGAGGCCTACTACCAGGAGATCGGCCGTGCCGGCCGCGACGGGCTCGCCGCCGACACCCTCACCCTCTACAGCCTGGGCGACATGCAGCTTCGCCGCCTGCAGATTGAGCAGAGCGAATCGCCCGACGAGCGCAAGCGCATCGAGCGCCAGCGGCTGGGCGCCCTGTTGTCGCTCGCTGAGGCGCCGCGCTGCCGGCGCCAGACCCTGCTCGCCTATTTCGGCGAAGCCTCGCAGCCCTGCGGCAACTGCGATCTCTGCCAGGAAGGCGTGGAACTGTTCGACGGCACGATCGACGCTCAGAAGGCGATGTCGGCCATCGTCCGCACCGGCGAGCGATTCGGCATGGAGCATCTCGTCGCCCTGCTGCTGGGCGAGCGCACCGAGAATATCCTGAAGTTCAACCATGACCGCCTGCCGACCTTCGGCGTCGGCTCCGGCCGCAAGGCCGGTGAATGGCGCTCGATCTTCCGCCAGCTCTCTGCCACCGGCCTGATCGCCCAGGACTTGATGGAGCACGGCCGCTGGTGGGTGACCGATGAAGGCTGGAAGGTGTTGAAGGGCAAGGCCACGATCGAGCTGCGCAAGGACATGGCGGCAGGCGGTGCCGCCAAGGGTTCCCGTCGTGACAAGCGCGCTGCCGTGGCGTCCGCTGTCGTCGGCGAGGCGGATGCCAGATTGCTCGATGCCTTGAAGACTCTGCGAACCCGGCTCGCCCAGGAGCAGAAGGTGCCAGCCTACGTGGTCTTCTCCGATCGCACGCTGGCCGAGCTCGCCACCCACCGGCCGCAGAGCCCGCAGGCATTCCGCGAGATCCACGGGGTGGGTGACGCCAAGCTCGAACGCTATGGTGACATTTTCCTCGAGGCGATCCGCGCCGCTACTGCAACGTCGGCATGACACGACGAATCCGTTCGTCGCGCAGCCACAAGCCACCCCACAGGAACAGGCCGAGATACACGCCGAACAGCGTATGGCTGAGCAGCGGATGATCGAGCCGGAGGTGGGTCGCGATCGCGCCACCCATCAAGCCGGTCAGCAGGATCGCGCCTAGCAGCGACGTGCGTGGGCAGGCATAGAGCGCGGTGCCGGCCAGCGTCACCACGCCCAGGAAGCGGGCGAAGGAATCGCTGGTCGGGTAGCCGAGCTCTTTCAGGCTGTCGGTGACCGGCTGGATCGGCACCAATTTGATGGCGCCGTCGACGGTCAGGAACAGGATGGCAAGGCCGCTCAGAACGCGGCCCGTCCATAGAGCGGCCTTGGCGTTCACGGTCAGCCCTTCTTGATGTTCGTGCCGACCGACCAGCGCACGCCGAACGGGTCGCGGAACTGGCCGTAGCGGTCGCCCCAGAACATGTCGGTGACGGGCATCAGCGGCTCGGCGCCGGCGTCGACGGCGCGCTTCCACCACGCATCGGCGTCGTCGACCTGCAGGTGCAGGGTATAGCCGCCGTGGGTCTCCAGCGGATGGCCGTGGTCGGGGAAGGCATCGGCCAGCATCAGCGAGCCGCCATTGACGATGAGATGGATGTGCATGTAGCGGCCCTTCTCGTCGGGCGGCATGCGCAGGATTTCCTTGGCCGCCAGCGCCTTGACGTAGAAGTCGGCCGCCTTGCCGGCATCGCTGACACCGAGATAGGGGGCGACGCCGCCGAGGACGGGGGGAAGGGGCTGAGTCATGAGATCTCCGTTCGTTAGGATGCCCCAAGGACGAACGGGCAGGGCCGGAGCCGACAGTCGCCCGAAGATTTTTCTCGCCGCAGGCCCGCTCATGCTCTTCCGGACCGCGAGCCTCCGGCTCGCCCATGATCATGCGCGCGCAAGATGCGCGCGGTCCGGAAGATGAAGACCATGAGGCGGGCCTGGAGGCCCGCGGTCCGGAAGACTAAGCGCTTTCCTTGTCGAGATGATCGAGGTGCTGCCGGATGTGCGCCGCCTCGGCCGGCGTGTTGGCGAGAGCGATCGCCCGGTCGAAAGCTGCCCGCGCCTCGGCGCTGCGGTCGAGCTGGCGCAGCAGCGCGCCCCTTACACCGTGGAAGTAGAAGTAGCCGGCAAGCCGCGGCCCCAAGGGCTCGATCATCGCCAGCGCTGCTTGCGGTCCGCGCAGCTTGTTGACGGCTACAGCGCGGTTCAACGTGACCACCGGCGAGGGCTGCAGGCGCTCGAGGTTGGCATACAGCAGGTCGATCTGCGCCCAGTCGGTATCCTCGGGCCGCTTGGCGCGCGCGTGCAGGGCGGCGATCGCGGCCTGGACCTGGTAGGGGCCGGGTCGGCGATGGCGCATCGCCTTGTCGACCAGAGCCAGGCCTTCGGCGATGCGCTCCTGGTCCCAGCGGCCGCGATCCTGGTTCTCCAGCAGCACGATGCCGCCGTCGGCATCGAAGCGCGCGGGCGCTCGCGCCTGCTGCAGCAGCAGCAGCGCCGCCAGGCCCATCACTTCGGGTTCGTGCGGGAACACGCGCAGCAGCAGGCGGGCCATCCAGATGCCTTCCTCGGCGAGCGCCGCCCGCGCCCGCGGCTCCTCGCTGCGTGCCGAATAGCCCTCGTTGAATACCAGATAGATCATGGCCGCCACGGTCGCCATCCGCTCGTAGCGCTCGGCGGTGCCCGGCGTCTCGAACGCCGTGCCGGCCTCGGTGATGCGGGCCTTGGCGCGGGTGATCCGTTGCTCCATGGCGGCTTCGCTCACCAGGAAGGCGCGCGCGATCTGCTTCACCGATAGGCCGCAGACGATGCGCAGCGCCAGCGCGATCTGCTGTGTCGCCGGCAGCCGGGGATGGCAGCAGATGAACAGCAGGCGCAGGATGTCGTCGCGGTATTGCTGGCCGTCGAGCCGATCGGCCAGCGCGCTTTCGGCATCCTCGAGGTTCGAAATCGCCGCCTCGTCGGGCAGCGGCACATGCTTGGCGCGACGCCGCACATCGTCCATCGCCGCATTGCGGCCGACAAAGATCAGCCAGGCCGCGGCGTCGCGCGGCGGGCCGTTCAGCGGCCAGGTCTTCAGCGCCCTCAGGCATGCTTCCTGGAAGGCTTCCTCGGCTGTATCGAGATCGCGGAAATAGCGCAGCAGCGCGCCTATTGCCTGGGCGCGTGCAGCGCCCAGCACTGCGTCGATCCAGCCTATGTCGTTCACGCCGCGGGCTTCCTTTCAGCCGAAAGCCGATGATCGTGCAGTTGCGCCACCGGGCGGATCTCGTAGCTGCCGGTGCCGGGATTGGCCTTGGCGAGGTCCTTGGCCGTTCCGATTGCATCGTCGAGCGAGGTGCAATCGACGATGTAGAAGCCGAGCAGCTGTTCCTTGGTCTCGGCGAACGGCCCGTCGATCACCAGTTCCTCGCGCCCCTTGCGCAGCGTGGTCGCTGCCGTGGTCGGCAGCAGCCGGGCGACCGGCCCCAGCCTGCCCTGCTCGGCGAGCTTGTCATGGACGACGTGCAGCCGGGCCATGGTCTCGTCGTGATACTGCTTGGTCCACGAGCCGACCGCGTCCTCGGAATTGTAGCAAAGGATGGCGTAAAGCATCGAAACCCTCGGTTTTGCTTAGGACGAACGGATAAACCGGATTCCGACAGCCGCTGCGAGAAAAATCCGCCCTATTCCTCACCGGAAGAGAGGGGATTGGCGAAGGGATTGCCGGCCTTGAGGATGCGGTAGGCGCCATGGCGGATTTCGGCCGCCGTCACGATGCCGGTGCGGGCGCTGCCGCCGTCCAGACCGAGCCGGTCGCCCTCGAACAGGTGCGGGTCCGCCATGCCGCTGATGGCACGGTGCTTGTCGGGCGGCGTGTGTCCGTGCACCACCAGGGTGCCGTTGAAGCCCAGTTTCCAGTCGAGGAAGCCGTGGTTGATCCAGGCCCAGCGCGCTTCGGTGAAGATGGTCCAGGGTCTGGTCAGGAACTCGTCGGGATCGGCGTGCGGGTCGAGTCCGCCATGGACGAACAGCGTGTTGCCGAGTCGCACATGGCTGCGCATGGCCCACAGACGATGGACGACGGCGTCGCCCAGCGCCGCCTGCAGCAACGCCTGGCCGGGCCGGGCGTCGGCCTGACCAGTACGGGCGCGCATCTGGTCGAGAAGCGTCATCCCGCCCATGCGCTTGGAAAGCCACATCGTCTCGGCTTTGTGGGCGTGCGGCCCGCCGATGACCGCGAGCAGCATCATGATCTCGTGATTGCCCATCAGCCGGTCGACATGGTCGACGCCGTGCGCTTCCTCGCTCTTCGCCCACTGGTCGAGCACATCGATGCTGTCGGACCCGCGGTTGATCATGTCGCCAAGATAGATCAGCCGGCGCTTGCCGCTTGCTTCACCGGCAAGACGGACGATGGTGTCGAGCAGCACGCGCAGCTCGGCGGCGCAGCCGTGCACATCGCCGATCGCGAACACGGTCTCGCCGCCCAAGTCGAAGGGGGCAGCTTTCCATTCGGAGATCTCGACGGGCAGCGCGACGGCGGCGTCCATGCGGGCAATGCTAGAGCGGAATGGGATGAGATGGAACCGCATGCGGTTCCATCTCATCCCATTCGCGCGCGCGGGTGATCGTGGCTTCACCCATCATGCTCTGGGGAACGCCCCACAGTGCGTAGCGCGGAATGCAATCCC
>JAEZHS010000767.1 GCA_023436825.1 Pseudomonadota bacterium
AACCCCCCCCCCCGCAGCGAGGGGCCTTTCTGGGACAGGAAAGGTCCCTCGCTGCGTTCGGGATGAAAGCAAGGATTATTGGCCTTTGGCGTCGGCGGTCTTGATCTCGCCCTTCTGCGGCTGGACCTTGGCGCCCGGCCTGACCATGGGGTTGGCGAGCCCGTCCAGCACCACGTTGTCGGTCGCCGCCAGGCCCTCGCGCACGACGCGCAGGCCGTCGACGATCGGACCCAGGGTCACGGGCTTGGCTTGCACCACGTTGTTGTCGCCGACCACGAACACGATCTTGCGCGCCTGGTCGGAGACGATCGCGGTGTCGGGGATCATCAGCGCGTCGTACTCGCCGCCGAAGAGCTGGACGCGGCCGAACACGCCGGGTGTCAGCAGCTGATTCTTGTTCTCGACCACGGCGCGGGTGCGCATCGTGCCCGAGCGCGGGCTCAAGGTGTTGTCGACGAAGTCGACCTTGCCGGTGCGCGTCCATTCGCTCTCGTCCGCAAGGCGAATGCGTACCGGGTTTACCGAGTCGCGCGACGAGGCCATCGCGCCCGAGAGATAGAGGCGCGTATAGCGCAGGTAGTCGGCCTCCGAGACGTCGAACACGAAGCGGATGGGATCGAGCGTCACGATGGTGGCGAGCAGAGTGGCACCCTGCTGGCCGCCCTGGATCAGGTTGCCGGCATCGACCTTGCGGTCGGAGATGCGGCCGGCCAGCGGCGCCCGCACGTCGGTCCAATCGAGGTTGAGCTCGGCCTGGCGCACGTTGGCTTCGGCCGCCTTGAGCTGGGCGCGCGCCACGTTGAGGTTCGCCTTGCGCTGGTCGTACTCGGCGTCGGGAATGTTCTTGGACTTGACCAGCGCCGCGCCGCGCTCGACCTGCAGCTCGGCGATGTCGACCTGCGCCTTGTTGCGCGCGACCTCGGCCTCGGCACTTTGGACCGCGATCTCGAACGGCCGCTTATCGATGGTGAACAGCAGGTCGCCGACATTGACGATTTGGCCGTCGCGGAAATGCAGCTTGTCGATGAAGCCCGAGACGCGCGCCCGTACATCGACCGAGGCGACCGCCTCAAATCGCCCGGAGAACTCGTCCCACTGGGTGACGCGCTTGGCTATCGGTGGGGCAATGGTGACCGGCATGGCCGGAGGCCCGCCCTGGGCCAGGGCCGCCGATGACGTGACAACAAAAGCGAGGCCGGCGGCAGCCAGCGGACGGCGATAAAGGGACAAGCGGACACTCCCCCGCGAAACGTTTTGCGGCGCGGCATATGTTGCGGCGCGGCACATGTGGTTGTAGCAGCGGCCGGTTTCAATTCCGTCAGCAGTAACCATAGGAAACATCAGGTCCTGTGATCCAAATGGATCATATTAGTTCCATTGGATTCATATGTTGCAAACCGGATAGCCGAGCGGTAGCAATGCCCCAGCTCTTCCAGGGGGAAAGCCCATGACCATCCTCAAACGTCTCTTCGTTGCCAGCGTCACGCTTGGCGTCTTCGCGTTCGCCACCGCTTCGGCCCAGACACCCTCGACGCTCGAGACCGTGAAAAAGCGCGGTCACGTGATCTGCGGCGTCAATGTCGGCCTGGGCGGCTTCTCGCTGCCCGACAGCCAGGGCAAGTGGTCCGGTCTCGACGTCGACATGTGCAACGCCGTCGCCGCCGCCGTGTTCGGCGACGCGACCAAGGCCAAGTACGTGCCGCTGTCGGCCCAGCAGCGCTTCCTCGCCCTGCAGTCGGGCGAGATCGACATGCTGGTGCGCAACTCGACCATCACGCTGGAACGTGACGCCGGCCTCGGCCTGCAATATTCCGGCGTCAACTTCTATGACGGCCAGGGCTTCATGGTGTCCAAGAAGCTCGGTGTGAAGGGGCTGGCCGAGCTCAACAACGCCACCATCTGCGTCGCCCAGGGCACGACGCATGAGTTCAACGTCGCGAGCTGGTTCCGCGGCCGCAACATGACCTTCAAGCCGGTCGTGTTCGAGAGCCAGGACGTGATGTACGAGGCCTTCTTCGCCGGCCGCTGCGATGCCATCACCCAGGACTCCTCGGCGCTCGCGTCGGCGCTTGCCACCCGCGGTCGCCAGAACGACTACATGATCCTGCCCGAGCTGATCTCCAAGGAGCCGCTGGGGCCGTTCGTGCGCCGCGGCGACGACGTCTGGAACGCGGTCGTGCGCTGGACGCTGTTCGCCATGCTGGAGGCCGAGGAGCGCGGCATCACCACCGCCAACGTCGACGAGCAATTGAAGTCGACCGACGCGCTGGTCCAGCGTTTCCTCGGCGTGAAGCCCGGCAACGGCAAGGCCCTGCAGCTCGACGAGAAGTGGGCCTACAACATCATCAAGCTGGTCGGGAACTACGGCGAGAGCTACGAGCGCAATGTCGGCATGGGCAGCCCGCTCAAGCTGGCGCGCGGCCTGAACGGGCTGTGGACCAAGGGCGGCCTGATGTATCCCATCCCGCTGCGCTGAGCCGCCCGATCGGAGAAGTTGGGCATGCAAAGCCGCGGCCCGCTCAACGCCTCGATCGTCGAGGCGTTCGATCTCCTGCCGCCGCAACTGCAGACGGCCGCGCGCTACATGCTCGACCGTCCCGACGACGTGGCCCTCCTTTCGATGCGCGAACAGGCGCGTCGGGCCGGCGTGCCACCCGCCACCATGACGCGGCTCGCCAAGCGTCTCGGCCTCGACGGTTACGACAGCGTACGCGAACTCTATGCCGGCGCGGTGCGCGCCGGCACCCTGGGCTTTGCCGGCAAGGCGGGCGTCCAGGTCGAGGCGCAGGCCCTGCGCGGCGAACGCGCGCTCGCGGCCGAGATGGCTATCCTTCTGTCACGCCAGATCGCAGTGCTTGCCGAGCCTGCGGCGCTTGACCGACTCGCGGCCGCGGCGAGCTGCCTGCACGAAGCGCGGCGCGTCTATTGCCTCGGTTTGCGCTCGTGCCATGGCGCCGCCTGGCACTTCCACTACATGCTGTCGCTTCTCGGCGACAGGACGGTGATGCTGGACGATGCGGGCGGCACGGGCCTCGATGCCATCCGCGACGCCGGCAAGACGGACGCCCTGCTGGTCGCCAGCGTCGAGCCCTATGCGCGCGCCACCATCGAGGCGGCGCGCTACGCGGCCGGCCGCGACGTGCCGGTCGTGGCGCTGACCGATTCGGAGGTCTCGCCGCTCGCCCAGATTGCGGCCAACACCATCCTGGTGGCGACCAACAGCCCGTCCTTCTTCCATACGATGACGCCGCTCCTGGCCGTCGCCGAGATCCTCGCCGCCCTGGTCGCCGGCCGCGGCGGCGCCAAGGCCCTGGCCGCGCTGGAGCACACGGAGGCGCAGCTCGCGGCCTTCGGCGTGCACCTGCCGAGACGGAACGGACGCTAGATCATGTTCTTTTCATCCTCTTCCGGACCGTGCGCGTCCTCGCGCGCTCATGAGCGCGCGGGGAGG
>JAEZHS010000001.1 GCA_023436825.1 Pseudomonadota bacterium
GCCTTCAGCGCCGATTCGTTGAACAGGATGCCGTTGTTGGCGACCACCCCCACCGGATGGCCCCAGATGCGGGCGAAGCCGGTGACGATGGTGGTGCCGTAGAGATGCTTGAACTCGTCGAGCTCGCTGCCGTCGACCAGGCGGGCGATGACCTCGCGCATGTCGTAGGGCGTCCGGCTGTCGGGCGGCACGACACCGTAGAGCTCCTCGGCGGCGTATTTCGGCTCGCGCGGCGCGATCAGCGACGCCGACGGGTTCTTCTTCCAATTGAGATTGGCCACGATGCGCCGCGCCATGCCGAGCGCATGGCTGTCGTTGTGGGCGTAGTGGTCGGCCCCGCCCGAGGTGCGGGCATGGACGTCGGCGCCGCCCAGGTCCTCGGCACTGACGATCTCGCCGATCGCGGCCTTGACGAGCGGCGGCCCGGCCAAAAAGATCGTGCCCTGCTTGCGCACGATGATGGTCTCGTCGCTCATCGCCGGCACATAGGCGCCGCCTGCCGTGCACGAGCCCATGACCACGGCGATCTGCGGGATGCCCTGCGCCGACATGTTGGCCTGGTTGTAGAAGATGCGGCCGAAATGCGTCTTGTCGGGGAAGACCTCGGGCCACTGCGGCAGGTTGGCGCCGCCGGAATCGACCAGGTAGATGCACGGAAGCCGGTTCTCCATCGCCACTTCCTGGGCGCGGAGATGCTTCTTCACCGTCATCGGGTAGTAGGTGCCGCCCTTTACCGTGGCGTCGTTGCAGACGACCACGAACTCAACGCCGCTCACCCGGCCGACGCCGGTGATGACGCCCGAACCCGGCGCCTCGTTGTCATACATGTCCATCGCCGCCAGCGGCGACAGCTCGAGGAAGGGCGAGCCGGGATCGAGCAGCGCCCGCACGCGCTCGCGCGGCAAAAGCTTGCCGCGCGCGGCATGGCGCTTACGGGATTCCTCGCCGCCGCCCAGGCGCACCTTGTCGGTGCGGGCCTTGAGATCGGCGACCAGGGCGCGCATCGCCTCGGCGTTGCGCTTGAAGGTGTCGGAGCGGGTGTCGACCTGCGGGGAAAGAATCGTCATGCCAGGCCAAACTGCCCGGACAGGGGCTGCGGTGCAACTGCCTCCCCAAGCGCAGCTTGGGGAGGTGTCCGCGCAGCGGACGGAGGGGTCATGAGCATCACTCGGGGCCTATGACCCCTCCGTCCGCGTCTGACGCTGACACCTCCCCAACTTCGTTGGGGAGGAAGACGCTCACGGCAGCCGAGACAGCTTCCGCCAGTCGATGCTCTGGCCGATGAAGGCGCGCTGGTTGGCCAATGCGGCGGCGAAATCGGGATCGCGCTCGGCCTCTTCCTTCAGGACAATCTCGGACTTGGCGCGGAACACCTTCAGCAGTTCCGGCGACCACTCCTTGATAACCACGCCCGATGCCTTGAGCTTCTCCATCGCCTGGCCCTGCAGGTGCGGCGAGCGGCTCAGCATCCAGGCGATGTTGGCACGGCAGGCGGTCTCGACCTGGATACGCAGCATCGGCGGCAACGTCTCCCACTTGTCCTTGCGCATCAGGAAGTCGAGCACGGCCGAGGGCTGCTGCCAGCCCGGCATATAGTAAGGCAGGCCGAGCTTGTCGAAGCCGAGCGAGGCGTCGATCGCAGGCGTCGACATCTCGCCCCCGTCGACCGTGCCCTGCTGCAGCTTGTAGAAGAACTCGCCTGGCGGCAGCGGCACGTTGGTGGCGCCGAGCCTGGCCATGACCTCGCCGGCAACGCGGCCGAAGCGCAGGCGCTGGCCCTTGAAGTCGGCCACGGTGTTGAGCTCGGTGCGGAACCAGCCGCCGCCCTTGGCGCCCTGGATGCCGCACGGAATGCCGACCACGCCGAGCTTCTCGTAGGCCTCGCGATGGATGCGGCTGCCGTCGCCCTCGAGCATCCAAGAGGTCATGTCCTCGGGTCCCGGCCCGAACGGCACGGTGGCAAACACGCCGAACACGGGCGCCTTGGACGCGGCATAGCCCGACCAGGTGAAGGCTGCTTCCAGGTCGCCGGCCATGATGGCATCGAGCATGTCGGCGGTCGGCGCGATGCGGCCGGGCTCGACGATCTTGATGGCGAGCGTACCGCCCGACATGTGTTTTACAGTACGTGTGAAAATCCGCACGCCCTCGCCCGAGCCTGGAAGGGCCGGGTTGAAAGCGGTCTGCATGTGAATGACGCGGGTCGAAATAGCCGCGGAATCCTTGGGCTTTTCAGCCAGCTTGTCCTTGTCCTGGGCGACAACGACACTCATCGCCGACAGCAGCGCTGTGGCGATGGCAACGATGACTACATTCCTACGGCGCACGACCGACCATCCGTCGCCCGGCTCCCCCTTGAATCTCCCCAAAACCGCTTTTTCGCGGCCTTCTTACCTTTCACACCGGCTGATAGTTGCACGGGCAAGGCCTGGGAACAAGGGATCGCAGGGCCCCTACAAAGCTGACAATCCACGGCCGATCAGGATGCGCTGCACGTCGCTGGTGCCTTCATAGATCTGGCATACGCGAACATCTCGCCAGATCTTCTCCACCAGGTAGTCCGATACGTATCCGTATCCACCGTGGATCTGAATTGCGGCCGAGCACACCTCCTCGGCCATCTCCGATGCATATAGCTTCGCCATTGCGGCTTCGGTGAGGCATGGCCGGCCGGCGTCGCGCAACGTTGCCGCATGCAGCACCATCTGGCGCGCCACCGTGACCTTGGTCGCCATGTCGGCGAGGCGGAACTGCACCGCCTGGTGATTGACGATCTTGGTGCCGAAGGCTTCGCGTTCGCTAGCGTACGCCCGCGCGGCCTCGAAGGCGGCACGGGCCATGCCGACCGCCTGCGCGGCGATGCCGATGCGGCCGGCTTCGAGATTTGCCAGCGCAATGCGATAGCCCTCGCCTTCCTGGCCGAGCATGGCGTCGGCGCCGACGACGCAATCCTCGAAGGCGATCTGACAGGTGTCGGACGATTTCTGCCCCAGCTTCTTCTCGATCGAGGCGACGCGATAGCCCTGTGACTTCGTTGGGACGATGAAGCAGGAGATGCCGCGCTTCGGCGCCGCCGGATCGGTCACGGCGAAGACCAAGGCCATGTCGGCAGTCCGTCCTGAGGTGATGAACTGCTTCACGCCGTTCAGCACCCAGCCGTTGCCACGACGCTCGGCGCGAGTTTTGAGATTCGAAGCGTCGGAGCCGGCCTGCGGCTCGGTGAGGCAGAAGGCGCCCAGCATCTCGCCACGCGCCAACGGCTTCAGCCAGCGCTCCTTCTGCTCGAGCGAGCCATAGGCGAGCAGCGCGGCGCAATCGGGCGAGTTGTTGACGCTCATCACGGTGGAGAGCCCGCCGTCGGCCGCCGCGATCTCTTCCAGCGCCAGCACGTAGGACACCATGCCGGCTTCCGCGCCGCCCCATTCGACCGGCACGCACATGCCCAGGAAGCCGAGTTCGCCCATCTCGCGCAGCAGCGCGCGCGGGATCTCGCCCGCCGCCTCCCAGGCGCGGACGTGCGGCGCCACCTTCTCCCGCGCAAAAGCGCGCGCGGTGTCGCGGATCAGGATCTGTTCTTCGGTCAGGAGCATGGATAGGTCCTAAAGCAAACAGTCATGCCCCGCGCCGCCCGGGGGCGTTGCGGGGGGGGG
>JAEZHS010000041.1 GCA_023436825.1 Pseudomonadota bacterium
GCGCTGCGTCGGCGAGGGCGGCCTTGGCAAGGGCGCGCAGATTGCGGACCGGAACGGCCCGACGCTGCAGCTTGGCGGCCACCACCGACGAGACCAACCGGATCGCCGCCGCTGTCGCGTGGCGCCAGAAATCCGGCCGGCGCATCAGTCCGCCGGACTTCAGCAACTCGGTCAGGCTCACCGAATCGAGCGCCAGCCGCATCACGTCGTTGACTGAGAAGCCACCCAGCGCAGGGGCTGCGATATGACCGACGATGCGCGCGCCGCTGCGGAACTCCACGCGCACCCGGTCGATGCCCTCGTCGACGGCAATCGGGGCGAGGCGGGCGACGTCCTGGCGGACCAGCAACGTGCCGTCGACGACCAACCGGTCGGTCAAGCGTCGCGTGCTGAAGATCTCGGGCTCGAGGGCAAAGCGCAGCAGTCGCGCCAGGCCGGGTTGACGGGCGGCGCGCTCGACCTCGTGCAGCAGCGCGCCGACCCTCCCGACGAAGGAGGGATCGCCGTGCGGCAACTCGTCGGGCAGGCGCTGGCTGCCGAACACCAGGCCTTCCACGATGGTCTGCCGGCACAGCTCGGCAAGATCGCCGCGTCGGTCGGGCAGGGCCATCAACATGCCGTCGCCGTCGCCGCCCTGGCCGACATCGACCGCCGCGCACCACAGTGCGTTCACGCCCTGCGCCATCTTCTTCGATCCGACTGCCGGATCGGCCCCCGCGGCATGGCGCTCCGACGGATGGGGCACCCGCGGATCGACGCCGAACGCCCGTTCGATGACGGCCGTGCCGTCACCCAGCATGGCGCGGACATCGGTCGACAACGAGCCGGGGCGCATATGGTAGAGCGCGAGCGGCTCGGGCACGGGCAGGAAGGCGACACCGGTGCGCGCGATGCGCTGGAAGAAATCCATGTCCTCGGCCGTGCGCAGGCTCGTATCGAAGCCGTGCTGCTCGACCACGAGCGCGCGGTCGAGCACCGCTCCATGGACGACGATCGGGAAGGAGCGCGCCAGGGTCTCGAAGGGGGCGCGCGCGACCTCGGTCGAGAACCAGGGCGGCCGTCGCCGTCCTGACGCGGTGATGCGGATCGAACCGCAGTAGGCGACCTTGGCGCCGGGAGCGGCCTCGAGCCTGCCGACCATCCGCTCGACGAAGGTCGTGGCGATGGTGTCGTCGGCGTCGAGGAACATAACCCACCGGCCGCTCGCCGTCGCGATGCCGCGGTTGCGCGCCGCCGAGACACCTTCGGCCGGCCCGTCGTTGGCCAGCAGCGAGAAGCGCCTGTCGCGTGCGATGTAGGCTTCGGCGACCTGCCGCGTGCTGTCGCGCGAGCCGTCATCGACGATGATGGCCTGCCAATCGCGGCGCGTCTGCGCCAGCAGGCAGTCGAGCGCGGCCGCGAGCGTGCCGGCCGCGTCGTGCGCCGGAATGATTACTGAAAGCGTCATTGCCGCCTTGGCCTCACGGCCGGCCCTTCAGCAGGTCCCTGACGCCGCGCAGGGTCAAGCGCAGGCCGCGCGGCGGCAGGAGTCGGCGGGCGACGTCGTCGATCAGGGCCTGGCCGTCTTCCTCGAGCCATGCCGAGCAACCGGCCTTGTCGAGCTGGCGATGGGGCACGCCCTGGCCGGACGAGCCGAGGCAATACGAACACGCGGCGAGCGGCGCTGCATTGCCGAGATAGCGCTCGAGATCGCGCCGCAGGGCCGGATTGTCGCGCAGCACAACACCATCCGTCGCCGGGCGCGCGAAGTCGATCCTGCGCAAGGCGAGCCACGACGACATGAGCGGCGCCATCGGACATTTGTAGAACCAGCCGGCGTGGACGGTGTGGCACTCCGTGGCGGTGTGGCAGGCGCGGTAGATCGCCTTGACCAGCCGGGGATCGTCGATGCGCTTGCCGATCAGCGTCTGGTCGAAGGTGCGGAACCGTTCGATGCGAAGCTCGACGTCGTGCATGCGGCAGAGACGCTCGCAGTCCTCGTCGCCCAGGCGACGCCTGACGCCGGGATAGGCGCTGACATGCAACTTGTCGATCAAGCGCCAGAAATCGTCGGGCATGCGATGCAGCAGCACGCCGTTGGTGTAGACCACGATCGCGTCCGCAATGCCGATGCGCCGGCCTTCCTCCAGGAACCGCAGCAGGTCGCGGTGCAGCAGCGGCTCTCCGCCAACGATGCGCAGCTCGCGCGAATGGAACGCGGCGCCGAGCGCCTCGAAGTCGCGGATGAAGTCGCCGAGGTTGGCGAACTTCTCGGGCAACAGCGGCGAGGCATGCGCGCACGCATGGCAGCTGATGTTGCAATGCTCCGTCAGGCTGTATTCGACGCTGAGCCGCGTCAATTTGTCGACAGGTGCGGCGGTCACGCCGGTCCTCGCATTGTCCCCGTGTTCGGACTAGCACCGGGGGCAAGGCGCTGTCGACTGGTCGGCGGGCGCGGCATGCCCTCGTGGCGCAAAAGTCGTTGCACGCCTCACCAGACGACTTCGGTGTAGAGCGGAAACCGGGTCTGCCGGCCGAAGCGGCGCTGCAAGCGGTCACGGGCGATGCCGAGGGCGAGGCCCGAGAAGTGCCAGGCCGCGGCGAACGGATGGTGCTGCAGCGCCCTGGTCAGCAGGACACGGGCGTCGCCCCGTCGCCGGGTCGCCGCGGCGCGATAGGCGAACCAGTGGCGCGCATCGCGCAGATGGCGGTCGATGTCGGCGGCGTGCTCGGGGTGCTTGAGGCGGTATTCGTCGAGCACGAGCTCGGTCGAGCGGAACATCTGCAGCGAATCGCTCGACATGTTGCCCGGCGTCGCGCGATAGCCCACGAGGTAGCGCGGCACGACGGCGAAGTCCGTATGCTCGGCCACGCGAAAGCACATCAGCAGGTCTTCCGCACCCTGGGCTCCGCGCGCCCGCAACGTCGGATCGTAGCCGCCTGCCTTCTCGAAAGCATCGCGGCGCATCAGGAGCGAGGAGCCGTTGCCGATCCAGTTGGCGGCGCACAGGCTCTTCATCGCGTCGCCTTCGACCAGGGGCTGCGGCCCGAACGAGATCACGCGATCGTGCTGGTCGATGCTGGCGAACCAGCAGTAGGCGAGGCCCGCTGTCCGGCCGCGCCGGTTCAGCGCCTCGAGCTGGAATTCGACCTTGGTCGGCGCCCACAGGTCGTCGGCGTCGACGAAGGCCAGGAACGATGCGGCGGTCGCCGCCGCGCCTGTGTTGCGCGCCGCGGCCACGCCGGCATTCTTCTGCCGGATCAGCCGAACGCGACGGTCCCGTCGAATCTTGTCGTCGACGATGGCGACCGATCCGTCGGTCGATTCGTCGTCGACGACGACGATGTCGAGATTGGCATGGGTCTGCCGGCCGATGCTGTCGAGCGTGGCGGCGATCGTGCGTTCGGCATTGCGCATCGGCACGACGACACCGACCGTGTCTTCGTCTTGCTTCACAACGGGCGCAACGTAGCCAACGGCGCCGGCTAAGGAAAGCGTCTCACTCCGCGGCGACGGCGTAGCGCAGGTCGGGCAGCGGCTGCGAGCGATCGATCGCGGCGCCGGCATCGAACGTCTTCAGCTCCGGCATCACGCTTCGTGCGAACAGACGCATGTTGCGCGCCGCCTCCTCGTGCGGCATGCCGGCGTAGGAGAATACGCCGACGAAGCCCGAATTGTTGGTCTGCCGGTGGATGGTCATGATCTTGTCGTGGACCTGCTCGGGCGTGCCGTAGACCTGCAGGTCGGCGAAGAACTCGATCGCCTTGTGGTCGCCGTAGACGGCGAGCTTCTCGTTCATCTTGGCGTAGTACTCGTAGCCGCGCTGGTTCTTCATGTGGGCGCCGGCGAACTGATAGTGGTCGAGCACGGTGCGGTAATAGCCGCCGATGTACTTCATCGCCATCTCGCGCGCCCGCTCGGCGCTGGGATCGATGAAGATCCAGCCGGCCGAAATCGGCTGGGGCGCCGCCGTGCCGTTGATCTCGCGATAGAGCGCGTTGTACTCGGTGAGCTCCTTCTCGACCTCGCGCCACGGCTTCTGCGGGATGATCAGGAGGCCGACGCCCAGTTTCGCCATGATGCGCGCGCTCTCGGGGCTGACGGCCGCGGCATAGGTGCGGCCGCGGAAGCTCTTGAACGGCGCCGGGCGGATCGCGGTGCGCGGCTGGCGGTAGTGCTTGCCGGCATACTCCATGACGCCGCTTTCCAGTCCCTTGAGCAGCGCCTCGCCGTATTCGACGAACAGCTCGCGGCTGTCACCCATGTCGAGGCGGAAGCCGTCGAACTCGACCTTGCCGGCGCCGCGGCCGAGACCCAGGATCATGCGGCCGCCGGAGAGATGATCGAGCATGGAAATCTGCTCGGCCACGCGCATCGGATCGTGCCACGGCAGCACCACCACCATGGAGCCGAGCCTGACGTTGCGCGTGCGGCCGGCCATGTAGGACAGGAACTGCACGACGTCGGGGCACATCGTGTAGTCGGTGAAATGGTGCTCGACCGACCAGATCGAATCGAAGCCCAGCGGCTCGGCCATGTCGGCGAGCGCCAGTTCGTTGAGATAGATCTGATGGTCGCTCAGCGCGCGGCCGGTGTTCTGGAAGACAACCGCCATTCCGACATGCATGCGAGGTTCCTCCGCCGGTTTGTCGCATGGTAAACGTGCGTTTACCTCGACGGAAGCTTGATTCCGCCGTATTCGGAGAACATATGCCCGCCATGCGTATTTTCCTCGCTGCCCTGTCCGCTGCCGCCCTCTCCCTCTTTTCCGTGCTGCCGGCACAAGCCCAGCCGGCGGCGCAGCAGCTGGCCCAGCAAGGGTCGATCGGCGTGCCGCAGATCGAGCAGTACTTCAATTCGCTTCGGTCGATGAAGGCGCGCTTCGTGCAGAGCAATCCCAATGGCTCGGTGGTGCAGGGCACGCTCTATTTGCGCCGCCCCGGCCGCATGCGCTTCGAGTACGACGCACCCTCGCAGCTCAAGATCGTCGCCGACGGCTATCAGGTGACGATGTGGGACAACGCCACGCGCGATTTCGGCCAGTGGCCGATCGGCTGGACCGCCGCCACGTTCCTGGTAAGGGATCAGCTGACGCTGTCGGGCGACCTGCAGGTCGAGAAGCTCGAGCGGGTCAACGGCATGCTGGAAGCGACCGTCAGCCAGGTCCGCAAGCCGCAGGAGGGCAAGGTGATCGTCCGCCTCAGCGAGAACCCGCTGCTGCTGCGCGGCTGGACCATCATCGACAACCGCGGCAACCGCGTCACTGTCTCGCTGTCGGACATGCAGACCGGCCTGCAATTGGCGGATTCGCTGTTCAAGAACGAAAGCGGGCGCTGATCGGGCCGCTTCGCGCTATAACCCCCACATGAAGAGCGTGCGTGGACGGAGTTAAGTGAGCAAGCTGATCGTGCGGGCCTCGACCGAGGCTGATGTGGCGCGCTGCGCCGAGATCTACGCCCATCATGTGCTGCACGGCACGGCTTCCTTCGAGGTCGATCCGCCGGATCTGGCCGAGATGAAGCGCCGCCGCGCCGCCGTGCTCGACATCGGCCTGCCGCACCTGGTGGCCGAGCGCGAGGGGCGCGTCATGGGCTACGCCTATGTCGGCAACTGGCGGCCGCGGCCCGCCTACAAGTTCTCGGTCGAGGATTCGATCTACATCGACAAGGATGCGGTTGGTCAGGGCGTCGGCAAGGTGTTGCTGCCGGCGCTGATCGAGCAGTGCACGGCGCTCGGCCGACGCCAGATGGTGGCGGTGATCGGCGATTCGGCGCAGACGCCGTCGATTCGGCTCCACGCCTCGTGCGGCTTCGAGATGGTCGGCACCTTGAAGAACATCGGCTTCAAGTTCGGCCGCTGGCTCGACACGGTGCTAATGCAGCGTGAATTGGGCGTAGGCAGCACCAAGCCACCGCTTGCTTAAGAGGCGTCTCGATCTTATCTATTGACTAGTCAGATAACTAGTCAGGAGGCGCCCATGAAGACTTGGCCAGTCCAGGACGCCAAGGCGCGCTTTAGTGAGATGCTCGATGCCTGCCTCAAGCACGGGCCGCAGCTCGTCACGAAGCGCGGCAGCGAGGCGGCAGTTTTGGTGCCGATCGAGGAATGGCGACGCCTTCATGGAGCGCCGGTGCGCACACTCAAGGAGCTGCTGTTGACGGATGAAGGCCGCGGCGAACTGAAGATTCCGCCGCGCGGCCGACACCCTCGCAGGCCGGTGCCGCGTTTCGATTGATCGTGGCGTGTACCTGCTCGATACAGATGTGGTCTCCGAGTTGCGGCGCGTTCGTCCGCATGGCGCGGTGTTGGCATGGCTTCGGTCAGTCGATCACAGACTGCTGCGCCTGTCGGCGGTGTCCTTAGGAGAAATTCAGGCCGGCATCGAATTGACCAGAGATCAGGATCCTGGACGGGCCGCGGAAATCGAACGATGGGCCGACGAAGTGGCGCGAACATACGAAGTCCTTCCCATGGACACGGCCGTCTTTCGGGCTTGGGCGAGACTAATGCATGGCCGATCGGACACGTTGGCGGACGATGCGCGTATCGCAGCGACGGCCATTGTGCACAATCTGATCGTGGTGACGCGCAATGTGCGCGACTTTCAGCCATTCGATGTGCCAACGCTCAATCCGTTCCACAGCACCAGAAGTGAGCAATAGAGCATGCGCCTGATCGACTACTTCGACCGCGGCGCGGATCTTTTCCCCGATCGCCACTGCCTGCACGACGGCACTCGCGGCTGGACCTATCGCGACGTTCGCGCGCAGAGCCATCGCGTCGCCAACGGCCTGCTGGCGGCGGGCCTGGCGCGCGGCTCGAAGGCCGCGGTCTACAGCCCCAACCATGCCGCGGCCTATGCCTGCCTGCTGGGCATCGTGCGCGCCGGCGTCACCTGGGCGCCGGTCAATGCGCGCAATGCGCTGGAGGAGAACCTCTACATCCTGAACAACACGGACGTCGAGTTCCTGTTCTACCATTCGAGCTTCGAGGCTTCGCTGGCGCGCATCCGCGAGGCCTGCCCCAAGATCAGGGACTTCGTCTGTCTCGACGAGGCGTCGTTCGACGAATGGCTCGCGCAACAGAAGGAGACGGCGCCGGACCTGGCCGACGATCCCGATGGCGTCGCGTTCCTGGCGAGCTCGGGCGGCACGACCGGCCGCCCCAAGGGCGTGCAGATCACCAACCGCAACATCGAGACCATGAACTCGATCTTCTGGGCCTGCATGCCGGTCACGTCGCCGCCGGTCCATCTGATGGTGGCGCCGATGACCCATGCGGCGGGTGTCTGCTCCTTTCCTCTGCTGCCCTATGGCGGCACCAACATCTTCATGGGCACGGCCGATCCCGGCGCCATCCTGGCGGCAATCGAGAAACACAAGGTTACGCACATCTACATGCCGCCGACCCTGATCTACATGCTGCTCGCCCACCCCGACATCGCCAGGTACGACTACAGCTCGCTGAAGCACCTGGTCTATGCCTCGGCGCCGATGTCGGTCGACAAGCTCGTCGAGGCGATCAAGGTGTTCGGGCCGGTGCTCACCCAGACTTATGGCCAGGCCGAGGCCTGCATGATCTGCACCTTCTTCTCGCCCGAAGACCATGTCGCCGCCCTCGCGAGCAACAAGCGGCATCGGCTGGCGAGCTGCGGGCGGGCCTCGCCGCTGATGCGGCTGGAAGTGATGGATGACGAGGGCCGCATCCTACCGCGCGGCGCGCGCGGCGAGATCGTGGTGCGCGGCGGCCTGGTCATGCTGGGCTACTACAACAACGAGGCCGCCACGCGAGAGGCCTCGACCTTCGGCTGGCACCATACCGGCGACATCGGCGTCATCGACGAGGACGGCTTCGTCTACATCGTCGATCGCAAGAAGGACATGATCATCTCCGGCGGCTTCAACGTCTTCCCGAGCGAGGTCGAGCAGGTGCTGTGGAGCCATCCCGCGGTCCAGGACTGCGCGGTGATCGGCGTGCCCGACGAGAAGTGGGGCGAGGCGGTCAAGGCCGTGGTCGAGCTGAAGCCCGGCGCCGAGGCCACCGCCGACGAGCTGATCCATCTCGCCAAGGACAAGCTCGGCGGCGTCAAGGCGCCGAAGTCGGTCGACTTCATCGCGGCCCTGCCGCGCAGCCCGGTCGGCAAAGTGCTGAAGAAGACGTTGCGGGAGCCCTACTGGGTGGACCGCGAGCGCAAGATCTAGGGGAGACGGGGGAGAGTGCATCGACAATTGCACGACTGGCTGCGACGCCTGCCGGCGAACGTGCAGGGCGCGCTGTGGCTGGTCTCCGGCGGCTTCATCTTCACCTCGACCAGCGCGATGATCCGCCTGCTGTCGGCCGAGATCGAGAGCGTGCAGACGGCGTTCTTCCGCGCCGTGATCTCGGTGATCCTGCTCCTGCCCATGATCGCTGCCGGCCGTGTCAAGCCGTGGCAGTCCAAGCGCATCAAGGGCCACTTCTGGCGCACCTTCATGGGCACCACCTCGATGGTGCTGGGCTTCTATGCGGTGTCGATGCTGCCGCTGGCCGACGCCACGGCGATCGCCTTCTCGCAGCCGTTGTTCTCGGTCATCGTCGCCGCGGTGATCGCGGGCGAGAAGGTGCGCTGGCGACGCTGGAGCGCCACCATCGTGGGCTTCGTCGGCGTGCTGGTGATGGTGCGGCCGGGCGAGGGCAGCCTGCAGCTCGGCGCCCTGGTGGCGCTCGCCAATGCCGCCACGGTGGCGCTGTCGATCCTGCTGGTGAAGCGGCTCAGTGATTCCGAAACGCCGCTGATGATCCTGACCCAGTTCGCGATCTTCTCGACGCTGCTGCTGGCGCCGCCTGCGATCTGGGTGTGGCGCTGGCCCGACTTCTGGGGCTGGGTGCTGGCGGTCGGCATCGCGCTCTCGGCCACGGTCGGCCAGTACTTCTGGGTGCAGGCCTTCAAGGCCGGCGAGATGTCGGCAGTGGCGCCGTTCGAGTATCTGCGCCTGCCCTTCGCGGTGTTCGTGGGCTGGCTGATCTGGGACGAGATGCCGGTGATCTGGACCTATGTCGGCGCCGCCATCGTCATTGCCTCGGCGCTCTACATCGCCCACCGCGAAGCCCAGCTCGCGCGCGAACGCAAGCGCGCGGCGCTGGCGCAGCCGGTCGATCCACCGGAGAAGTCACCCACTCCTTGAGGAAGCGGTCATGAGCCGGCCCGCTTGGCCTCGTGCTCCGGTTCGACGTGGATCATGACGACGGCGCCCTCGAACGCCGTCTGGAGAGCGGCTTCCAGGCGATCGCAGATCTCGTGCGACCGCTCCACGCTCATGCGGCCGGGCACCACCAGGTGGAAATCGATGAAGATCGTCCTGCCTGCATGACGCGTACGGAGGTCGTGTATCTCGATTGCGTCTCCGACATTGAGTGAGATCACCTCGCGAATGCGCGCGAGTTCGTCGGCCGGAACGCTTTCATCGAGCAGTCCGCTGCCGTTCTCGCGGATGACGCCCCATCCGCTGCGCAACACGTGCAGCGCCACCAGCACGGCGATTGCGGCGTCCAGAACGTCGATTCTCGTCAGCACCACGAGCACGACGCCGACAACGACACCGAGCGACGTGACTACATCGGCGAGCAGGTGCCTGCCGTCGGCGACCAGTGCGGCGGAGCGGTGCTTGCGACCCTGCCGCAGCAGCACGCCGCTCCATGCCGCGTTGATGACGGTCGCGACCGAGTTCACGGCGACGCCGGTCCAGGGCGCGTCGATCGGCTTGGGCGCCAGAATTGCGCCATAGGCCTCCCAGAGGATTGCCAGCCCCGCGACGATGATCAAGGCGCCGACCACGACCGCCGAGAGGTACTCGGCCTTGTCGTGGCCATAGGGGTGCTCCGCATCAGGCGGATGGGCAGCGCTGCGGATGGCCACGATGGCCGCCGCCGCCGTGACGACGTTGATGATGCTTTCCAAGGCGTCCGAGTACAGCGCGACGCTGCCTGTCAGCAGGTAGGCGCCAAACTTGATCGCCAGCACGGCGGCGCTCACGGCGAGGCTGCCCACCGCGATTCGAAGGGACACGTGCATGGACGGTCTCGCCTGCGCCGTAAGCGGACTGGGTCGTTTGTCGGATGATTGCTCGATATCTCGATTCATCAGCGCAGCGATCCTGCGTAAGGCTGCGCCCGGCAGGGCCGCCACCGTCAATTCACGGGAGGAGAAGCCTCGGCCTTGAGGAGCCAGGTCCGCGCCTGCGCGCGATGCGCCTCGGTGATATGCATCCGCGCCGCCGTGAAGGCGGCGAGCATGATGGCGGCGTCGTCGGTGAATCCCAGCCCCAGCAGGATGTCGGGGATGGCGTCGAACGGCAGGATGAAATAGGCGAGCGCGCCGAACAGGGTGGCGCGGATGGGCAGCGGCGTTGCGGAATCGGTGGCGCAATAGAACGCCGCGACGGCGTCCTCGGTGAACGGCACCTTGCCGAGGGTCGAACGCGCCTTTCTCCAGAAACCCTGGCGGACACGTGCTTCGTCGGCGGCCAGCCTGTCGGTCGTGCTCATGCCGTGAAAGTTGGCAGCGCGGGCCGTCTTGGGAAGGGGGCAGGAGCCGCTTGGAGCACATTCGGTCCGGCTGGAATCAGCCGACGGAATGTGCCCTGGACCGCTCGCGGTTCCATCCGAACGGAAAACGCTCTAATAAATCGCCCGGACACGGAAGGAGCACGGATGAACGTCAAGGGGCAGGCTGCCATCGTCACCGGCGGCGCATCGGGACTGGGCGGCGCCACCGCCTCGGCACTGGCCGCGGCCGGCGCCAAGGTCGCGATCTTCGATCTGCAGGACGAGCTCGGCGCCGCCAAGGCCAAGGAGATCGGGGGGCTTTATGTGAAGACCAACGTCGCCGACGCGGCCAATACCGAGGCCTCGGTGAAGACCGTGGTCGAGCAGCTCGGCGCCCCGCGCGTCGTCGTGAACTGCGCCGGCATCGGCCGCGCCGCCCGGACCATCTCCAAGTCCGGCCCGCACGACCTTGCGATGTTCTCCCAGGTGATCCAGGTCAACCTGATCGGCACCTTCAACGTGATCCGGCTCGCTTCGTGGGCCATGAGCCAGGCCGAGCCGATGGCCGACGGCGAGCGCGGCGTCATCATCAACACCGCCTCGGTGGCGGCATTCGACGGCCAGATCGGCCAGGCGGCCTACTCGGCCTCCAAGGGCGGCGTGGTCGGCATGACGCTGCCGATCGCGCGCGATCTCTCGGGTGTGGGCATCCGTGTCTGCACCATCGCGCCCGGCCTGTTCCTGACGCCGATGATGATGGGGCTGTCGGCCGAGGCGCAGAAGAGCCTGGGCGCGCAGGTGCCGTTCCCGCCGCGGCTGGGCGATCCCAAGGAATACGCCCAGCTCGCCATGCAGATCGTCGAGAATCACATGCTGAACGGCGAGACCATCCGCCTGGATGGCGCCATTCGCATGGCGCCGAGATAGGGCCATGCGGTTGGCGGAGATTCTTGCGACAGTCGCGCTGCTGGCGCTGCTGTCGTCCCCGGCGCTCGCCGAGCCGCGCTGGCTTGCCTGCAAGTTCAACGCCAGCGGCAAGGAACAGAGCTTTCAAATGGTGTTCGACGACATGCGCGGCACCGCCGCGCTGTTCGACGCCGGAGGCCTGGTCGAGGGTGCGGGGACCAGCATCAACTTCCAGTCGCTGCGTACCCGCTTCCCGCAGTTCAACGTCACCTACAACAGGAACGACGGCGCACTGGCGGTTTCGCCGGTCGGCGTCGGCGGCATCCTGACCGGCGAGTGCCGCCGCGCGCCGCCGCCGCCCGGTGCTCCGGCGCTGCCGCAGTAGAGCAACGGCAACGCCTCACCCTGAGCAGGTCTCGAGGGGTGAGGCCGCTTGCTTCAGAAGCCCAGGTCGGCGTTACGCTCGCATCGCAGGTCGGCGACGCCATTCTCCATCGACTGCTGGCCGGGCGTGGTCTGGCCGTTGCAGGTGAAACGGATGCGCAGCATCTTGGGATTGCGGTCCTGATTGCCGAAGATGTAGGCCATCGCCGGCACCTGACAGCGCGTCGAATTCTCGCCGCAGATGTCGCGCACCTGCTGGGTCACGTCGACGGTCGAGCTGGCGCTGCCCGAACCCCAGGTCGCCTCCAGGATGGAGATCGTGCGCGGCACGATCGGCGGGCCGGCGATGCAGTCCATGCGGACCTTGAGGCCTGAGATCACGACCTCCGACAGCACGAAGCGCTGCGGCTCGCAGGACCAGATCAACGTCAGCCGCTTGTTGATGTCGGGCCGGGGGTCGCCGTAATTGGCGGCGTTGGCGAAGGCGTCGCACGGGAAGCCGTTGGGACAGGTCACCTTGCCGGTGACGTCGGCGCCAAGCCCGTCTTGCGGCAGGCCCCAGTAGGCACGCTTCAGGGCCGCCTGAGAATTCACCGTTGGCGGCTCGCTGTTGCAGGCTATCGCCACGGCGACGCACAGCATCGCCAGACACAGGATACGCGCCAGATTCATTGCTCCCCCGGAATGCGCCGCGGCCAACCTATCCAGGTATTGTCGCGTCGGCAATGCAATTAAAGTGAGCCGATCCCCGGCAAGCCCGAGCCGAGGATGATCCAGGCGCCGATCGCCGCGAAAAGCAGGGCGGCAGCCCACCTGACGTAGCGCAAGGGAACGATCTTGGTCAGGGTCTCGCCGAGAAGGACGGCAGGCACATTGGCCAGCATCATGCCGATGGTCGTGCCGATCGTGACCAGCCAGACCTCCTTGAACTGGGCTGCGAGCAGGGTCGTCGCGATCTGGGTCTTGTCGCCGATCTCGATCAGGAAGAACGCCACGAGCGTGGTCAGGAAGACGCCATGAGCAGGGCGGCTGCCGGCGCGCTCGTCTTCCTTGTCGGGAATCAATGCCCAGCCCGCCATGACGACGAAGGCGATGCCGACGACGATCTGGAACGTCGGGCCGGTAAGCCATTGCGAGACGAAGTAGCCAAGCCCGGCCGCTGCGGCGTGATTGAGCAGGGTGGCGGCGAGGATGCCGAGAATGATCGGTACGGGCCTGCGGAACTTCGCGGCCAGGACAATGGCAAGGAGTTGCGTCTTGTCGCCGATCTCGGCGAGGGCGACGACGGCAATGGAAGTCAGGATGGCGTCCACGAAACGGTCCCGGGCCGGCGGTGCACGACGGTACATGCACCCTGCCGGCCCGCAGGGGATGCACCGTCGGTCTCGCCAGTACAGACCGCGTGGTCTGCCGCCTGCGCCATGGCCGCAGCCAAGTTTGTTGACGCAAGCTCCGCTGAATGCGGACGGTTACTCCCCGAAAGGACAGCGCTTTCTATCACCGCAGCCGCGAGGGCCGCGTGCGCCGTGCTGTCGCACACGCGGGCGTCGTACTGCGAGCGCCTCTGATTTTCGCGACAGAACTCAACGCGATGTCACGGCCGCGATTGGTAGGTGAAGTCGTCGAATACGGTGAGGCTGTCGGCCTTGGTCCAGACGCCGACCGCGCCGGGCCCGGCAATGTGGCTGTCGTTCAACTCGATGTAGTTCTTGCCGTCGAGCATCACGCGGATCTGCGTGCCGGTGAATTCCGCCCGCAGCGTGTGCCAGGCGTTGGGCGCGACCGGCGCGTCGACGTACTTGATGGTCTGCCGCCGGCCGCGTTCGGTGTAGTAGAGCGAGACGTTGTTCTCGAGCGCATTGCCGCGCGCGACGTAGTAGTTGTCGCCGTCCTTCCAGCGCCAGACCACGCCGCCAGCCTGGTCCTCGCGGCCGGCCATCGGCTTGAACTTCACCTCGACGACGCCATCGGCCAGCGCGGTGCCCTGCCTGACGCACCACGGGAACGGAGCCTTGCCCGACTGCTTGAGCACGTGACGGCCGCCCGCGGTATCGGCGTCGGGAGCAACTGTCCATTTCGGTGTCCCGCCGCCGGTGCTGCCGCAGGTCCAGCCGGCCGGTGGTCCGCCCGCCCGGTCGGCGTCGAAGGTGACGGTTTCGGCGTGTGCCGCCGCGGCGCACGCCATCAGCGCGGCCATGCCGATGATCCTGGCCATGCTCAGGTTTCCCTGGCGTAGCGCTCGTACAGCGCCATCGCGTTGGCCCAGCGGATGTGCTGCATGAAGGCGTCGACATAGTCCGCCGCCCGCGCGCCGTAGTCCATCTGATAGGCGTGCTCGTACATGTCGAGGGCGAGGATCGGACGGCCGCCCGCCAGCGTCATGGTGTGATCCGCGGCCCAGCTGTTGACCAGGCGCTTGTCGCGCGGCGAATAGTTCAGCAGCACCCAGCCGGAGCCGCCGCCCAGCGCCTTGCCGGTGGCGGCGAACTCGGCCTTCCAGCGGGCCAGGCTGCCGAAGTCGCGAGCAAGCGCCTGGGCCAGTGCTCCATCCGGTTCGCCTGCGCCGGCCAGGCTGTCGAAGTAGAGCTCATGGATGATCATCGAGTTGGTGGCGATCAATTCCTCGCGCTTCAGCCCGTTGACGACGAAGACCGGCGCGGTGGCGATGTTGAGCGCGGCGAGCTGGGCGGTGATGGCGTTCAGACGCTTCACGGCGCCGCCGTAGTTGTTCTCATAGTGGCTGACCAAAAGCTTCTCGGACAGGCCCGGCACCTTCGCCGGGTCGAACGGCAGCTTCTTCATCGCGTATTCCATCTTGGGGACCACTGGTACCTCTTGAGCGCGCGCCATTCGTGGAGGCAGGGACGTCGCAAGCATTGCCGCGGCGATGGTCGCAGTGCCCATCGCATCGCGTCTCGTCAGCTTCGTAGTCATTCGCTCCTCCTGTGTTGAATCCTCCTACAGACCAGAACGAGGGAGTAGATGACGCCCGCGAGCGAGCAGGCGGCCAGCGCCACCTCGACCGAGCGGCGGGAATGGAGCGTCTGTGCGGGTGGCCTGCATGGCTGCCTCCTTCAGTCTCTCATCATTGGCTTCACAGGACGCTATAGATCGCCGCACGATGGGTTTGCGGCAGGAAGGCGATGAGCGTGTCGCCCGTCGGCGGGAAAGCGGTGGTGTGCGCGCCTTTCTCGGTGACGATGATACCAAGGCTTTTCATTGTTGTGGTCTCGAATACGTCGACCACACCGGGATCGCCGACGGCGGCGTAGAGCTGACGGCGCTTGGGATTGAACCAGACGACGTCCGGCACTCCCGAGAGCTTGCCCTGGCTGAGCACTTTTCCCGTCCCGGCATCGAGCGTCACCAGCACGCCCGCGTCGCAGGCGCAGAACAGGCGGCGCGTCGCCGGATCGAAATCAAGGCCGTGCGCGCCGTCCGCCGGGAGCGGCATGGTGCGCGCGACCCGGTCCGGCTCACGGGCGTCGACGACGACGATCTGCGAAGGCTGCATGATGTTGACGTAGAAGGCTTGAGCGTCGGCATCGAACACCGTCCAGCGGGTGCGGCCCGGCACCTCGATCGAGGAGCGCAAGGCGCGCGAATCGAGATCGACCACGGAGAGCGTGTAGCTGCGCGGCACCGACGGATCGCCGACATTGGCAGCAAGCACCAGGCGCCGTCTGCGTCGTAAGCGAGGCCATTGGGTCGTTCGCCGACGGCGATCTTGGTCACTTCCGGATCGGTCCCGGGCGTGAAGACGCCGATCGTGTTCTCGCCACGGTTGGAGGTAAAGACCAGCTGGCTCTCATCGCTCACCAATGCACCCGCCACGGCGGTGAGGCCGGGGATCGAATAGAGGTGCTTCCGCGTCGCCGGATCGAACACGTCGACCGCGTCGTTGGCAGTGTGCGCGACATAGACATGGCCGGTGGCGGCGTGGACGGCGGCATGGTCGAAGCCGCCGCTGCCCTTGTGCGCGGGCAGCGCGATGTGACCGGTAAGCTGCAGAGGCATGGCGTTCACCTCAACCTGGCGAAAAAGCGGAAGGCGCCGATCAGCACGCCGCCCATCGTCACCAGGCCGAGCGCGGTAACGACGGCGATGCCGGTGAGACCGGTCTGCAGGATCTCGACCGCGATCCAGCCGCCCAGAACGACGACCGCCAGGCGGCAGCTCATGGCGGCGAGCGGCCACTGCGGCTGGCGTGTCGCCTGGAAGGCGGAGTTGAGCAGGGTGCCGGCGACGAACGGATAGGCCAGGCCGACGATCGCGAGGTAGAGCGCCCCATCGGCGAGGATCTTCGGATCGCTGTTGAACAGGCCCATCCAGCGGCCCGGTGCGGCGATGGCGAGCAGGCTGATGCAGGCCATGGCGGCGGCGGACAGTCCGAGCGCGATCCAGACGATGCGCGCGGCGCGTGCGAACTGCCTGGCGCCGATATTGGCGCCCATCATGGCAAGCACGGCGGCGCCCATGCTGAAGTTCAGCGGATAGAGCAGGTATTCCAGCCGCACCGCCGCGCCGAAGGCGGCGAGCGAGGTCGCACCCAGCACGCCGGCAAATGTCGTGAGTGTTGCCAATGCTGCATTGTTCAGCACCGGCGCGAGCGACATCGGCGCGCCGACTTTCAGTATCTCGCCGAACAGCTTGCGCTCCAGGGGTACGTCGGCGAAGGAGAGCGTGATCGCGGTTCGGCCGGAGCCGAGGTAGATCGCAAGCGCGGTGGCCGAGGCGAGGAAGGAAATCACCGTGGCGAGGCCGGCGCCGGTGATGCCGAGCGCCGGGACGGGTCCCCAACCGAACACCAGGACCGGCACCAGCGCGATGTGCAAGGCCTCGGCCGCGATGTAGACCCAAGCGAGGATCGCCGCATGACCCGTGCCACGCACGATGCTGGTGAGCGCGCCGAGCAGCCAGTAGGCGATCGCGCCGGCGAAGATGACGTTGGAATATTCCAGCGCCGCCGCCAGCACCGGACCGCGCTCGCCCAGCAGGCGATAGAGGGCAGGGCCGCCCAGCAGGAACGTCGCGCTGAACAGGATGGCCGCGCCGGCGGCGATCACCAGGGCGTGACAGGCGAGCGCGCGTGCTTCATCCGTGCGCCCCGCGCCGAGGCTCCGAGCGACCGCGGCCGCGATGGCGCCGCCCATCGCCATGTTGGCCATCTGCTGCATCAGCATCAGGAAGGGAAAGACCAGCGCAAGGCCGGCCAATGCTTCCAGGCCGAGGTAGCCCACGAAGTGGGCGTCGACGCTCGCGGTCACGGCGATCAGGATGACGTTCACGGCGAGATTCGGCGTCGCGATGCGCAGCATCGTCGCCACGATCGGCCCTTCGAGCAGAAGCCGCGTGCGCGCGGTGACCGCCGGGACGGCCTGCCTCACCGTGGTGTCGGTCATGACGGCCTCAGGTCATCTTGGGCGGCCAGTTGTGGGTCTCGCCGACCAGGTGCCGGCACCAGGCATAGAGCGCGTCGTACATGACCAGGCCGTGCTTCAGCATCTCGTGGTCGTCCGGGTAGACGTGGCCCAGTCCCAGGGAGATCGCGAACAGGCCGGGCGACTGCGGCGTCAGGTCGAGGCGCGAGGTATCGGCGCCGCGCACGATCTCGGCCAGCTTGTCGAGACCCGGCGCGTCGAGCCTGTACTCGGCGATGAAGGCGTCGAAGCTGCACTTGTCGCCGACATGGCTGAACTTCACGCCCGGGATGTCGTAGGGGATGGCGCCCGTCTTCTCCGCCGTCGCCAGCACCTGATCGGGCGGCACGTAGAGGAACTCCGGCTGCTTCTCGATGAAGCGCTGGATCAGCCAAGGACAGGCTATGCGGTCGATCTTCGGCCGCTCACGGGTGACCCACTTCATGGCTTGTCTCCTTCCTCGAGTGGTTCGGTGGGATGGCCGTCGGCTCGCCATGTGCCGAGGCCGCCGGCGACTGCCACGGCGTCGATGCCGCGCTCGCGCAGCTTGGCCGCGCAGTCGCCGCCGATCTCGAAGCCCCAGGCGCAGTAGACCAGCGCCTTGCTGCCCTTGGGCAGCGAGGCTGCGACGGCGTCGACTTTGTCGGGTGGGGCGCGCCGCGCGCCGCGCAGGCCGAACGGGATCATCGCGGCGTCGTCGGCGAGCCGCGCATCGATCACCAGCAGGCCGGGCTCGTTCTCCAGTCGCTGCCGGGCCGCTTCGGGCGAGATCATTGCGTCGGTCCGCCACGGGCTTTCCGAGCCCGCGAAGCGCTCGGCGATCCTGGGCCAATGCAGGTTGTTCATGAAGGCGTCGACGTATGCTCCGACGTTGGCGCCGAAGTCGAGGTGGTAGGAATGCTCGTACATGTCGAGCGCCAGGATCGGCGTGCCGCCGGCGAGGCTGTGCGTATGGTCGGCCTGCCAGACATTGGTGAGGGTGCCGTCACGCGGTGAGCGCGTCAGCACCACCCAACCCGAGCCGCCGCCCAGCGCGCGGCCCATGGCCGTGAACTCGGCGCGCCAACGCTCGATCGTGCCGAAGTCGCGGGTGATCGCCTCGCCCAGCGCGCCATCGGGCGGGCCGCCGCTGCCGCCCAACCCGTCGAAGTAGAGCTCATGCAGCAGCATGGAATTGGTCGCGACCAGCTCCTCGCGCTTCAGCCCGTTCAGCACGAAACCCGGCGCGCCAGCGGGATCGAGCACCTTCAATTCACCGCGGATGGCGTTCAGCCGGCGCACTGCTCCGCCGTAGTTGTTCTCGTAGTGGCTGCCGATCAGCCGGACGCTGAGACCGTTGAGGCGTCCCGGCTTGAAGGCGATGGGCTTGGTCTTGAAGACCATTCCAATCTCCATTGATACAGTTGTTTCATTAACCATATAACGTGGTACGCCGATGGCAAGAAGAAAGATACACCTGTTGCAAAATATTGGCGCGCTGTGGTACAGGTGAACCATGAATGCCGGCGAAATCGTCTCCAAAACCTCTTGGCTGCTGCTGATCCATCAGCTGCCGGCCAAGCCCGCCTATGCACGGGTGAAGGTGTGGCGGCGCCTTCAGGCGCTGGGCGCGGTCATCGTCAAGAACGCGGTCTATGCATTGCCCTCCAACGAGGAGACCCAGGAGGACTTCGCCTGGCTGGCGCGCGAGATCGACGAGCTGGGGGGCGAGGCCTTTGTCTGTGAGGCCGAGCTCGTCGAGGGCCTGGGCGATGCCGAGTTGCGCCAGATGTTCGTCGCCGCCCGCAACGAGGACTACGCGCGGGTGGCCGGGGAGGCGCGCACCCTCGTGAGCCGCCTGGACGAGGCCGCGAGCAACGGCGAGCTCGCCGACATCGCCAACCAGACGGCGCGGCTGCGCAAGCAGCTGAGCGAGATCACCGCCATCGATTTCTTCGAGGCCGACGGGCGCGACGCTGCCGAGCAGCCGATCACCCGCCTGGAACACCATCTGAGCCAAGGGAGCGAAACCATGACTCCACAACAGGGCGCGCCGGCCGCGCCATCGGCTGACAGCAAGATCTGGGTGACCCGCGAGCATGTGCAGATCGATCGTATCGCATCGGCCTGGCTGGTCCGCCGCTTCATCGATCCGTCGGCGCGTTTCAAGTTCGTGCCCGGTCGCAGCCACGCGCCGCGGGCCAACGAAGTGCGCTTCGACATGTTCGAGGGCGAGTACACCCACGAGGGCGACCGCTGCACCTTCGAGGTGCTGCTGAAGCGCGCCGGCCTCGACGATCCCGCGCTCGCCGCCATCGGCGAGATCATCCACGACATCGACCTCAAGGACGGCAAGTTCGGCCGCGAGGAGACGGCCGGCATCCGAACCGTCATGTCGGGCATTGCCGCCGCCCATCGCGAGGACGAGCAGCGGCTGGCCCGCGGCGCCGCCGTGCTCGACGATCTGTATGAGTATTTCAAGGTCGCCGGCCCCGAGAAGGCACGATGAGCGAGATTGCCGCCACCAAGGTCCACGACGCGCCGAGTCACGGTGTGCCGTTCCGCGAAGCCATGAAGGTGTGGGCGCGGGTCGCCGCGCTCTCCTTCGGCGGCCCGGCCGGGCAGATCGCGGTCATGCATCGCATCATCGTCGAGGAGAAGAAGTGGATCGGCGAGAACCGTTTCCTGCAGGCGCTGAACTACTGCACCTTGCTGCCCGGCCCCGAGGCGCAGCAGCTCGCGATCTACATCGGTTGGCTGATGCACAAGACCAGGGGCGGGCTGTTCGCCGGCACGCTGTTCGTGCTGCCCGGCCTGCTCGCCATCATGGCGCTTTCCTGGATCTACGTGCTGTTCGGCAAGGTACCGGCGATCGAGGGCCTGTTTTTCGGTCTGAAGGCCGCGGTGCTGGTGATCGTCGTCGAAGCGGTGCTGCGCGTCGGCCGGCGGGCGCTCAAGAACAACGTCATGGTGGCGCTGGCCGCGGTGTCGTTCATCGCGATCTTCTTCTACGACATACCGTTCCCCGTCATCGTGTTCGGCGCCGGTGCCATCGGTTATGTCGCCGGCCGGGCCGGAGCGCAGCCCTTCCTGAGCGCCGGAGGCCACGGCAAGGTCGGCGATCGGCAGATCGCCGACCGCGATTCGCTGCTGGGGGAGGAGACGCCCGAGCATGCTCGGCCCAACCTGCGCTGGTCGCTGTCGATCACGGCGGTGTTCCTGGCGCTCTGGCTGGTGCCGATCGCCGCCCTCTACCTGACTCTGGGCGGCGGCAACGTCTTCACCCAGATCGCGATCTTTTTCAGCAAGATGGCGGTCGTGACCTTCGGCGGCGCCTACGCCGTGCTGGCTTATGTGGCCCAGCAGGCGGTCGACCACTATCACTGGGTGAAGGCCGGCGAGATGCTCGATGGCCTGGGCATGGCCGAGACGACGCCCGGCCCGCTGATCATGGTGACGCAGTTCGTCGGGTTCCTGGGGGCATGGCGCGAGCCCGGCGCCTTGCCGCCGCTGCTGGCCGCGACGCTGGGCGGCCTGCTCACCACCTGGGTCACTTTTGTGCCGTGCTTCCTCTGGATCTTCTTCGGTGCGCCCTTCGTCGAGGCGCTGCGCTCGAACAAGGCGCTGGGGGCGGCGCTCGGCGCCATCACCGCCGCGGTGGTGGGCGTGATCCTGAACCTCGCGGTGTGGTTCGCACTCCACGTGCTGTTCGCCAAGCTGGTGCCGGTGACGTTCCTCGGCGCCAGCGTCAGCCTGCCGATCCTGTCCTCGATCGACATTCCGTCGGCGGTGCTCGCGGTCGCCTCGGCCGTGGCGATCTTCCGCTTCAAGCTCGGGATGATTCCGGTCCTGCTCGCGAGCGCGTTGGCGGGAATGATCTACTATCTCGCGATCGGAGCCGTCTGAAGGGAGATACGACCGATCCTGGATGCCGCAGAAAGAGGAGGTTGTATGACCATCGTGCAAGACCGCCGTTGCTTCATCGGCATTACCGCCGGCCTCGTCCTGGCCGCCGACACTACAGGAGCCTTGGCGCAAGCAGCGCCGCCGAAGGTCGAGTACGCGATCAAGAAGCTGCCGCTCGACCCGGCGAAGATCAAAGGTCTGTCCGAGAAGCTCCTCGTCAGCCACTGGGAGAACAACTACTCCGGCGCGGTCAAACGGCTGAACGCCATCACCGTCCAGCTCGCCGGCCTCGATATGGCGACGGCTCCCGTCTTCGTCATCAACGGGCTGAAGCGGGAGGAGCTGATCGCTGCCAACTCCATGATCATCCATGAGCTCTACTTCGACGGCCTGGGCGGCGAAGGCGATCCCAAGGGCGTTTTGGCCGACGCGATGACACGCGACTTCGGCAGCATCGCGCGCTGGAAGGCGGAGTTCACCGCCATGGGCAAGGCGCTGGGCGGTGGTTCGGGTTGGGTGCTGCTCGCCTCGTCGCCGCGCGACAAGCGCCTGATCAACACCTGGGCGGCCGACCACAC
>JAEZHS010000049.1 GCA_023436825.1 Pseudomonadota bacterium
CGTTCTCGATGCGCGAGAGGATGCCGATCGCCCGGATGGTGTGCTCGTCGACCGTGTAGGTGTGATACATGTCGTGCTGCGTCTGGGCGACGACGCGGCCGAAATCGGGAATGAAGCGGCCGAACACACCGGCCTCGTTGAGACGCCGCAGCGTCGTCTCAGGATCGTGTCTGGACGTCATCATCTGCATGAACAGACGATTGGCTTCGGCGTCGGTGCGCAGCCGATCGACGAGGCGGATGTTCTGGGTGATCAGCCGCAGCGTGGCCGGATGGATGTCGAGGTCGTTCTCCTGCGCCACGTGGAACAGCCGCAGGATCGCCACCGGGTCCTTGGCGAAGGCGTCGGACGCGGCGACCGCCAGCCGCTCGCCGTCGAGACGGAAGCCTTCGAGCTCGCGCGGCCGCAGCGTCTGCCATAGGGCGGCGAGCTTGGGCTTACGGCGGCGGCTGTCCTCCAGCGCGGCGACGAAGATGCGCGTGAGGTCGCCGACCGTCTTGGCGTGCAGGTAGTAGTGCTTGGTGAAGCGTTCGACGCCGCGGCTGCCCGGCCGGTCCTGGTAGCCCAGCCGCGCGGCGATCTCACGTTGAAGCTCGAACGACAGGCGATCGTCGGCGCGGCCGGTGAGATAGTGGATATGGCATCGCACCGTCGAGAAGAAGCGTTCGGCACGCTCGAAGTGGCGCGCCTCCTCCTTGGCCAGAACGCCCTTGGCCACCAGCTCGCTGGGCTCGTGGACGCGATAGAGATATTCGGCGATCCAGAACAGCAGATGCAGGTCGCGCAGCCCGCCCTTGCCTTCCTTGACGTTGGGCTCGACGACGTAGCGTGAATCGCCCATGCGCTGATGCCGCTGGTCGCGCTCGGCGAGCTTGGCCTCCACGAAATCGCGGCCGTCGCCGGTCAGGAACTTCTGGGTGAAGCCCTTGGTCATCTCGTCGAACAGCTCGCGGTCGCCCCACACGTAGCGCGCTTCCAGAAGCGCGGTGCGGATCGTCTGATCGCGCTCGGCGTAGCGCAGGCTCTCCTCGACGGTGCGCGTGGCGTGGCCGACCTTCAGGCCGAGGTCCCACAGCAGATAGAGCATGAATTCGACGATCTGCTCGCCGCGCGGCGTCTGCTTGTAGGGACGCAGGAACAACAGATCGATGTCCGACAGCGGCGCCAGCTCACCGCGTCCATAGCCGCCGGTCGCCACCACGCCCAGCCGCTCGGCGGTGCTTGGATTGGCGGCGGGATAGATGCGCTGGTCGGCGAAATCGAAAATCACCCGGATCAGCTGGTCCATCAAGAACGAGGTGGCGGCCAGCACCTGGTCGCCGTCGTTACGCAGTGGCCCAGGCTCCTCGAAGCGGCGGCGGATCTCGGCCCGGCCGGCGGCCAGCGCGTCGCGCATCAGGGCGAGCACGGCCGGCCGCGGCGGCTCGGCGCCGGTCGGCAGGTCCTCGACCAGCTGGGCCAGGGCGTCCTCCAGCGCGCGCCGGTGCACGATGGCGCGGCGGTCGGGAATCTGGTCGTAGGGCTTGGCCATTTGCGGCGCGATACTACAGGCTAAGGGTTGCCTAAAATAGGGACCATGGCTCGCCCCTTCACCCTCGCGGTCTTCACCAAGAATCGCGTCAACCCGGCCTATGCCGCCGCCCGCTTGGCCGCCGACCGGGTTGCCGCCGACTCCGGCGCGCGGACCCTGCACTTTGTGCCGACGACCCCCGACGACGTCGGCCAGCAGAAGGCCCTGGTCGGTGAGGCGCTGGCCGTTGCGCCCGACGCCGTGGTGTTCGTGCCGGTCGACGACAAGAAGATGGTGCCCGACCTGGCGCGCTTCGCCGACGCCGGCATCCCGGTGGTGACCTGCATCAATCGCATGGAGGGCGAGGTCGTGAGCTTTGTCGGCTCCGACGACATCGCTGTCGGCTACACCGCCGCCAAGGCGCTGTTCGTGGCTCTGGAGGGACGTGGGCGCATCGTCGCCATCGAAGGCACGCCGGCCGCACCGACCAGCCGCGACCGTACTGTCGGGCTTCGCAAGGCCTTGGACGAGGCTGGGAACGTGCAACTTGTCGGCTCGGGCATCGGCTACTTCCAGCAGGCGCCGGCACGCGATGAGATGGCGCGGCTGCTGGCCGAGCACGCCGAGATCGATGGCGTCTGGACGTCGAACGACGTCATGGCCTTCGGCGTCCTGCAGGCGCTGGCGTCGGCCGGCCGTACCGCCAAGGTGGTGGGCGTCAACGGCCTGCCCGAGGCGATCGACAACATCGAGCGCGGCACCATGGCGGCCAGCGTCGATTTCAGCGCCTTCAATATTGCGGCTATCGCCGCCCGCGCGGCTTTGCGCCATCTGCGCGGCGAGCCAGTTCCGCCATCGATCATGGTGCCGGCGGCACTGATCGACCGCACGAACTACCAGCGCTGGAAGGTGCCGTTTGCGTTGCGGGAAATACCTTCCTGGGAAGCGATCGCCGAATTACGCTGAATTACGGCAGTCCTCCTGGTAACCGTTAAGTCTTTGATTTTACATATCTTTTTAATTTAGTCATTTCCGCCACCCCTTTTGCATCCTGCTTGATCTTGGCGCCAAACCAAAGTCATTGTATTATACTTTAGTTATATTCTATCTAAGGACTGGAGGCAAGCGGTATATCTTGTCTGTCATGCATGTCCGACCTCTCTTGCTCGGCCTGGCGTTGCTCCTCGGAGCAACCGCAGCGATGGCCCAAACACGGACGGCGCCGGCGGCGCCTGCAGCCAGCCTCATCGACCTCAACAGCGCCAGCCGCGACGACCTCATGACCTTGGAAGGCATCGGTGAAGTGCGCGCCGACGCCATCATCCGCGCCCGGCCATTCAAGGCCAAGACAGACTTGGTCGAGCGCCGGCTGATCCCCGAGTCGCTGTACGACAAGATCGCCGACAAGGTGATTGCCCGCCCGCCGCCTGGCGCGACGCCGACACCGACCACCCGCCCGCCGGCCGGCCAGCCGCGCCGCACCTGATGGACGTCGACACGATCTATGCGCTGGGCACGCCCGTGCCGTCGCGGACGCATCCCGGGGCGATCTCGGTCATTCGCGTGAGCGGGCCGCGCGCTGCCGAAGCGCTGATCTTCCTCACCGAGCGGCGGGCCTTCGAGCGCGGTCATTCGGCACGCGAGCCGGCGCTGCCCGAGCCGCGCCGCATGGCCCTGCGCAGCCTGGTCGACCCGCTGAGCGGCGAGACGATCGACCGCGGCCTGGTCGTGTGGTTCGAGGCGCCCAACAGCGAGACCGGCGAGACCATGGCCGAGTTGCACCTGCATGGCGGCCGCGCCGTGGTCGGCGGCGCACTGGAGGCGATCGGCAAGCTCGGCTTCTGCCGCATGGCCGAGCCTGGAGAGTTCACACGCCGCGCCTTCGAGCACGGCAAGCTCGACCTCACCGAGGCCGAGGCCATCGCCGACCTCGTCGCCGCCGAGACCGACCAGCAGCGGCGCCAGGCGATGCAGCAGATGGATGGTGCGCTGCATCGCCTCTACGAGGACTGGCGCACGCTCGGCCTCGGCACGCTGGCGCATCTCGAGGCCGCCATCGACTTTCCCGACGAGGATCTGCCGGCCGGCATCGCCGACGAGGTCCATGCCGGCATCACGCGCCTGCAGGCCGAGATCGCCGCGCACCTCGACGATCGCCGCGGCGAGCGGCTGCGCGAAGGCCTGCACATCGCTATCATCGGTCCGCCCAACGCCGGCAAGTCCTCGCTGCTCAACCTGCTGGCGCGACGCGATGCGGCCATCGTGTCGGAGACCGCCGGCACGACGCGCGATGTCATAGAGGTCCATCTCGATCTCGGCGGCTGGCCGGTAGTTCTGGCGGACACGGCAGGGCTGCGCGAGGCGGACGATGCCATCGAGCAAGAAGGTGTGCGTCGCGCCCGCGCGCGTGCTGCCAGCGCCGACCTGCGGCTGCTGGTGCTCGATGCGACGGGCGATTGGCGGTCCGACCGCGACAAGCTGGTCGCCGGTACGGAGCGTTGGGACAGCGCGCGCGACATTGTCGTCGTGAACAAGATCGATCGTGCGCCGATCGATGATGTCGATGTCGTCGCGGTGTCGGCGTTGTCCGGCGACGGCCTGCCGGAGCTTTTGGGCCGCATCGAGCGAGCCGCCGAGGCGCTGATGCAGGAAGGCGGCGCGCCACCGCTCACGCGGGCGCGCCATCGCGAGGCGCTGGTGGAGTGTCAGACAGCACTCGGTCGCGCTCTGCTGGCTCCCGAGATTGCACTGGCCGCCGAGGATGTGCGACTGGCGATGCGCGCGCTCGGTCGCATCACGGGCACGGTGCGCATCGACGAACTGCTGGACATCATCTTCCGCGACTTCTGCATCGGGAAGTAGTCATGCTCTTCCGGACCACCGGCTTCCAGCCGGCCTCACGAGCTAACCCTGTCGCCGCGCGAGCGCAGGTAGCACCTTGTCGAGCGTGATCGGATAGTCGCGGACGCGGGCGCCGCAGGCGTTGTAGACGGCATTGGCGACGGCGGCGCCGGCGCCGCAGATGCCGAGTTCGCCCAGCCCCTTGGAGCCGAGCACATTGGCGTGCGGGTCGAACTCGTCGAGCATCACGGCCTCGATCTGCGGCACGTCGGCGTGGACCGGCACGTGATAATGCACCAGGTCTTGAGTGACGAAGGCGCCGATGCGCGGGTCGACGACGGCCTCTTCCTCCAGCGCCGAGCCCACACCCCAGATCAGGCCGCCGATCAACTGCGAGCGCGCGGTCTTGGCGTTGAGGATGCGGCCGGCGGCAAACACACCGAGCATACGGCGCAATCGCACCTCGCCCGTCGTCTGCTCGACGCCGACCTCGGCGAAGTGCGCGCCGTAGGCGAACTGCGAGTATTTCTTGTACTCCTCGCCGGGCTTCACGCTTCCGGTCGCCGACAGGCCCTGCGCGCCCTCGCCCTTGTCCAGCCTGGCCTTGAGCCTGGTGCAGGCATCGTGGAGCGCGGCGCCGCAGCTCGAGGCGCCGAATGAGCCGCCCGAGCCCGGCGTGTCGGGGTAGGAGCTGTGGCCGAGCTTCACCTTGATGTTCTCGACCGGAAGGTCGAGCACTTCGGCCGCGATCTGGGCGAACACGGTATAGGAGCCGGTGCCGATATCGGTCATGTCCATCTCGACGACGGCGTGACGTTCGCTTTCCATGGTCACCTTGGCTTCGGCTTCGCGCAGGTAGTTGCCGCGGATCGCCGCTGCCACGCCCATGCCTAGAAGCCAGTTGCCGTCGCGCACCTGGCCGGGCCGGGATGGGCGCTTGTCCCAACCGAAACGGCGCGCGCCTTCCTGCAGGCAGGGCACCAGGGCGCGCGTCGAGAACGGCACCTTCTTCTCCGGATCCTCCTCGGGCTCGTTCTTCACCCGAAGCTCGATGGGATCCATGTCGAGCTTGACCGCGAGCTCGTCCATCGCCTGCTCGATCGACAGCAGCCCGATCGCCTCGCCGGGCGCGCGCATGGCATCGGCAACCGGCAGGTCGAGGGACGCGATCTTCTGGCCGGTCAGCCGGTTGGGCGCGGCACAGAGCGACCGCGTCGCCATGACGATGGGCTCGGAGAACTCGTCGGCCCGCGCGCTCTGCGCCAGCGATTGATGAGCGATCGCCGTCAGCGTGCCGTCGCGCTCCGCAGCCAGCCTGACGCGCTGGATCGAGGCCGGGCGATGCGTCGTGACGTGAAACATCTGCTGGCGCGTCAGCGCCACGCGTACTGGCCGGCGGAGCTCGCGCGCCGCGAGGGCGGCCAGGATGGCGTCGCCATGGACCGGCAGCTTGCCGCCGAAGCCCCCACCGACATATTCGGAGATCACCTCGACCTTGTCGGGTGGCAGTTTCAGCGTGTCGGCGATCGACTTGTGGGCGCTCTCGACGAGCTGCAGCGCGCTGATCACAGTGAGCTTGCCGTCTTGCCAGGAGGCGACGCTGGCGTGCGGCTCTATCATGGCGTGCGACTGGTAGGGCGTCTTGTAGATCGCGTCGACCTTCACCGGTGCGGCCGCGAACGCGGCATCAAAATCTCCGACCTTGTTCGTAGGCGGCGCCCCTGTCGGACTCTTGCCGCTATCCTTGGCCTCGGCACTCGCCGATTCGAGAACGAAAGTGCCGTTGGCTTTCTCATAGGTGACGACGACAGCCGACGCCGCGGCGCGCGCCGTCTCCGCCGTCTCGGCCACGACCAACGCCACCGGTTGTCCGAAATACTGGACCTTGTCGCTGGCGAGCTGGGGCTTCGGCCGGGCATGGCGATCGGCGGCCGTGGCCTGGAACGGCGCCTGCTCCGGTGCGTTCTCATGGGTCATCACCAGCAGCACGCCTGGCATGCGTCGCGCGGCGTTGGCATTGATGGCGACGATTCGGCCGCAGCCGATGGTGGCTGTCACGAGGGAGCCGAACGCCATGCGGTCGGCGCGGTTATCGGCGGCGTAAGGCGCGGCGCCGGTCACCTTGGCGCGGCCGTCGATGCGGTCGATGGCCTTGCCGATCAGCTGCGCCATGTCAGCCTCCTCCCACCAGCTCGCCCAACGTGTGCGCCACCAGGCGCTCGGTGAGCGGGACCTTGAACTCGTTGTGCGCATAGGGCTGGGCCTCGCGCGTGGCGGCGCGGGCGGCGGCTTCGTAGCTGCCGGCTTCGGCCGGCGCGCCGATGAGCCCGCTTTCGGCGTCCTTGGGCACCCACGGTTTGTGGGCGACGCCGCCGAGGGCCAGCCGCGCATCGCGAATCCGGCCATTGCCAGCATCGACGATCGCCGCAACCGAGACCAGGGCGAAGGCATAGGAGGCGCGGTCGCGCACCTTGCGATAAGTCTGCCGACCCGCCGGCGGCGGCGGCAGGAGAACCGCGGTGATCAGTTCGCCGTGCCCCAGGGTGGTGTCGCGTTCGGGGTTCTGGCCCGGTAGCCGGTGCAGCTCGGCGATCGGTACCTTGCGGCTGACGCCGGCCGGCGTCTGGACCTCGATCTCGGCATGCAACGCCGCCATGGCGACCGCCATGTCCGACGGATGCACGGCGATGCAGGCCTGGCTGGCGCCGAGGATGGCATGCATGCGGTTGAACCCGGCCAGGGCCGAGCACCCGGTACCCGGCTGGCGTTTGTTGCAGGGCATAGCGACGTCATAGAAGTACGGGCAGCGCGTGCGCTGCAGCAGGTTGCCGGCCGTCGTCGCCTGGTTGCGCAACTGGCCCGAAGCGCCGTTCAGCAGCGCCATGGCCAGCACCGGATAGCGCCGGCGCACGCGCTGGTCGGCGGCGAGGTCGGTGTTGCTGACCAGCGCGCCGATCCTGAGGCCGCCGTCGGGCGTCTCGGCGACCTCGCGCATCGGCAAACGGGAGATGTCGACCAGATGCGTCGGCTGCTCGACGTCGATCTTCATCAGGTCGAGCAGGTTGGTGCCGCCGGCGATGAACGAGGCGCCGGGCTGGCTGACCGCTTGCATGGCGGAGGCGACACTGTCGGGCCGTTCGTATGTGAAAGCTCTCATCCCGCCCTCCCCTGCGCTTCCATGATGGCGGCGACGATGTTGGGATAGGCCGCGCAGCGGCAGATGTTGCCGCTCATGCGCTCGCGTATCTCCGCGCCATCGGCTTGCGGTGCGGCTGCCAGGTTGCCGACCGCCGAAGGAACGCCGCGTTGGATCTCATCCAGCATGCCGACCGCCGAACAGATCTGGCCGGGCGTGCAGTAGCCGCACTGGTAGCCGTCGTGCTTGATGAAGGCCTCCTGCAGGGGATGCAGCTTGCCGTCGGCGGCGAGGCCTTCGACGGTGACGACACTGTCGCCTTCACGCGCGACGGCAAGCGACATGCAGGCATTCAGTCGCACGCCGTTCACCAGCACGGTGCAGGCGCCGCACTGGCCGTGGTCGCAGCCCTTCTTGGTGCCGGCGAGACCGAGATGGTCGCGCAATGCATCGAGCAGAGAGGTGCGCGGATCGAGCGCAAGGTCGTGCGCCTGTCCGTTCACCGTCAGGCGGACATTCGTCTTCGTCGCGCCGTTGGATCGAGAGGTAGAGGGCATGGTTTGCGCCTGCAGTTCGCGGCCGATCACCGCCGTCACAACGGAGGCGATGCCCAGCACGCGGCGGGTGATGGTGTGGGGAGAGCTGGTCATATCTGGACGAACGACCAGCTTGTCGGATCCGTTGCCCGAGCTTGGTACCGAGATCACAGGTGCCTGCTACGGCTCCCCCGTTGTCATCCCGAGCGTAGCGAGGGACCTCTACTGCGGCCTCAAAGGTCTCTCGCTATGCTCGGGGTCACAGCGGAACGTCTCGTCGCAAGCGTCGTTTCCCATCGGAACGCCATAGGTTGCATCCTTTGCGCAAAGACAGCCTCTCGACCTACCGCGCCAAGCGCGACTTCAGCCAGACCGACGAGCCGTCGGGCAAGGAGGCCGTAGCCTCTTCCAAGGAGCTGCGCTTCGTCATCCAGCGGCACGATGCCACGCGCCTGCACTTCGATTTCCGGCTCGAGCTCGACGGTGTGTTCCTGTCGTGGGCGGTGACCAAGGGTCCGTCGCTCGATCCCGCGGTCAAGCGGCTGGCGGTGCAGACCGAGGACCATCCGCTCGACTATGGCGACTTCGAGGGCACCATTCCCGAGGGCCAGTATGGCGGCGGCACGGTCCAGCTCTGGGACCGCGGCTACTGGAAGCCGATCGGCGATCCGCAGGAGGGCCTGAAGAAGGGCGACCTCAAGTTCGTCCTGGAAGGCGAGCGCCTGCACGGCAGCTGGGTGCTGGTGCGCATGAAATGGGACCGCAAGGGCGGCAGCGGCAAAAAGTCCAACTGGCTGCTGATCAAGCATCGTGATGAAGCCGCCCACGAGGGCGATGACGATGCCATCCTTCAGGACAACGAGACGTCGGTGGCGTCAGGGCGCACCCTGGACGAGATCGCCATCGGCAAAGGCCGAGCACCGACCCCGTTCATGACGTCCAAGCGGCGCTCGGCCGGCGCGGTCTGGCAAAGCAACAAGGAGGGCGGCGGCGACAAGGCGGCCCTCAAGGAAAGCAAATCCAAGCCGCGCAAGGTCTCGAAAATGCCGGCCTTCGTCGAACCGCAGCTCTGCAAGCTCGTGGAGCGCGCCCCGGCGCAATCCGGTTGGGCGCACGAGGTCAAATTCGACGGCTATCGCCTGCAGCTGCGTGTCGAGGGCGGCGAGGCACGCCTGCGCACGCGCAAGGGCCTGGATTGGACAGGGAAATTCAAGGCGATCGCCACGCAGGCGGAGAAGCTGCCGGACTGCATGATCGATGGCGAGGCGGTGGCGCTCGATGCCCATGGCGCCCCCGACTTCTCTGCCCTGCAGGCTGCCCTTTCCGAAGGACAGTCGGAGAAGCTGGTCTTCTTTGCCTTCGACCTGTTGTTCGCCGACGGAGAGGATCTGCGCGCCCTGCCCCTGCGCGATCGCAAGGCGCGCCTGCAGGAGCTGCTCGATGGACTGAAGGGCAAGCATGCCGGCCTGCAATATGTCGAGCATTTCGAGACGGCGGGCGACGCGGTGCTGGAATCGGCCTGTCGCATGCACCTGGAAGGCATCGTCTCCAAGGAGCTCGATGCGCCCTACCGCTCCGGCCGCATCGGGAGCTGGGTCAAGACCAAGTGTCGGGCAGGCCACGAGGTGGTGATCGGCGGCTGGACCAGCGAGGGCAAGCGGATGCGCTCCCTGCTGGTCGGCGTGCACCGCGGGAACGGCAAGGACCAGAAACTGGTGTCGGTCGGACGCGTCGGCACCGGCTTCGGCGAGGCCGTCATGCGCAAGCTGATGCCACGGCTGCGCGAGGTCGAGAGCAAGACCAGTCCGTTCGCGCCGGGCGCCAGTCCGCGCAAGGAAGCGGGCATCCACTGGGCGCGGCCCGAGCTGGTCGCCGAGATCGAGTTCGCCGGCTGGACCGCGGACGGCAATGTGCGTCAGGCTGCCTTCAAGGGGCTTCGCGCCGACAAGCCGGCCGAGGAAGTGGAGGCCGAGCAGGCGGTGAAGCCGGAGAAGGCGAAGATGGCCAAGCCGATCCCGGAAGCCAAACGTGCGAAGTCCGCCGGCGCCACAACGGCTGGCGGGCCGGCGATGGTGATGGGCGTCTCGATCTCCAACCCCGACAAGCCGTTGTGGCCCGACGAGAAGCCGCCCGTTACCAAGCGCGAGCTCGCGCGGTATTTCGAGACGGTGGGCGACTGGATGATCGAGCATCTGAAAGGCCGCCCCTGTTCGCTCGTGCGCACGCCCGACGGGATCGATGGCGATCAGAAATTCTTCCAGCGCCATGCCGCTCCCGGCACGTCGCATCTCCTTGAACAGATCAAGGTGCGCGGCGATCGCAAGCCTTACCTGCAGATCGATCGCGTCGAGGGACTGGCGGCAGTCGCCCAACTCGGGGCCACCGAGTTGCATCCCTGGAACTGCCAGCCCGACGAGCCCGAATTGCCTGGTCGCCTGGTCTTCGACCTCGATCCCGCGCCCGACGTGAAGTTCAATGAGGTGATCAAGGGCGCCCTCGAGCTGCGCAAGCGGCTGGAGGCGCTGGGACTGAAGACCTTCTGCAAGACGACCGGCGGCAAGGGCCTGCATGTCGTCGCGCCGCTTACCTCCGACCCGAAGAGCCCGGACTGGGATGCCGCCAAGACCTTCGCCCGCGAGGTCTGTCGGCAACTCGCGGAAGAGGAGCCCGAGCGATACCTGTTGAACATGGCGAAGAAGGAGCGCGGGGGCCGCATCTTCCTCGACTATCTGCGCAACGACCGGACGTCGACGGCGGTGGCGCCACTGTCGCCGCGCGCCCGCGATGGCGCCACCGTGTCGATGCCGCTCAACTGGCCGCAGGTGAAGGCGGGACTCGATCCGAGGAAGTTCACGATGCGCACGGCGCCGGCGCTCCTGAAGAAGTCCAGGCCGTGGTCGACCTATGCCAGGTCGGCGACGCCGCTGCGCTCCGCCATCGAGCGCCTGATCAAATCCAAGTCGTGAGGACAGCATGGCCAAGGCCCGACGCAAGACCCACAACGGCAGCCCGCAGAATCGGGCGATGCGGCCGACCTGGGAAGGGCATCTCAGGCTGTCGCTGGTGACCTGCCCCGTGGCGCTCTACACCGCCACCGAACGCGCTGCCGATGTGCACTTCCACCTGATCAACCCCGACACCAACAATCGCATCCGCATGCAGACGATCGATGCCGGCACCGGCAAGGTCGTCGAGCGGTCAGAGCTGGTGAAAGGCTATGAGGTCTCGAAGAACAAGTACGTGCTGTTCGAGCCGGAAGAGCTCGATGCGGTGAAGTTGGAATCGACGCGCACGATCGACATTCGGGAGTTCGTCGATGCGTCTTCGATCGACCGCATCTATTGGGACGAGCCGTACTATCTCGCACCGGCTGGCAAGACGGGCATCGAGGCCTATGCCGTCATCCGCGCGGCCATGGAGAAGCAGGACAAGGTGGCGCTGGGCCGCCTGGTGATGCACCAGCGCGAGCGCATCTGCGCCCTGGAGCCGCGTGAAGGCGGCATTCTGCTGACGACGCTACGCACGCACGACGAGATCCGCTCGACGGCCGAGGTATTCGACCGCCATCTGCCCAAGCCCGATGCGCGCATGCTGGAAATCGCCGAAAAGATCATCGCGCAGCAGGAGGCCGAGTTCGACCCCAGCGAGTTCAAGGACCGCTACGAGGATGCGCTGCGCGACCTGATCAAGCGCAAGGCGAAGGGCGAGGAAGTGGTGCGAAGCGAGGAGCCTGGGGAGGAGGAGAAGGTGGTCGACCTGATGGACGCCCTGCGCCGCAGCCTGAAGGGCGGCGGCGGGCCAGCGCGCGAGAAGGCAGATCGCTTTTTGACCGCGCAGGGGCGACGGAAGAAGGCGGGGTCGCGCAAGCGTGCGGCTTGATCATGCTCTTCCGGACCGCGCACGTGGGACGCGCGGTCCGGAAGATCATGATCACACTCGACCGGACGGCGATCCACATCGCCGTCGACATGCAACGCCTGTTCGCAGAACCGACGGAATGGTTCGTTCCGTGGCTGCCCAAGGTGCTGCCCAACGTACTGCAGATCGCCGAGCGTCATCCGGACCGCACGATCTTCACGCGCTTCATTCCTCCGCAGGATCCCGACCATGCAGCCGGAGCGTGGCGCGACTACTATCAGCGCTGGCGATCGATGACCCGCGATCGCATCGATCCTCGCCTGCTCGAGCTGGTCGAACCTTTGCGCAAGCTGGTCCCGCCGGCGAAGGTCTTGAACAAAACCGTCTATTCAGCCCTTGCCCATCCGCCGCTCGCCCATTCGCTGCGTCGCCATGGCATCGAGACGCTGATCGTCACCGGCGGCGAAACCGACGTCTGCGTCTTGGCCACGGTGATCGCGGCGGTCGATCTCGGCTTTCGTGTCGTGCTGCCCGACGATGCGCTGTGCAGCGCCAATGACGCAACCCACGACGCCCTGATGAAGCTCTACCACGAGCGCTACAGCCGGCAGATCGAGGCGACGACGACGGAGCGGGTCCTGCGGGAATGGGTCTGAACAGCCGGCCGCGCTCCAGCGAGGATGGGCGCGGAACTCGGCCATCGCCCGTCACGTTGGCGACGCAAAAGTGCAACGTATCCGGAGCGCGCCATGGCGAAAACTGTCGGCGATTTCGTACTAGCCCGCCTTGGTCAATGGGGAGTCCGGCGCCTGTTCGGCTATCCCGGCGACGGCATCAACGGCCTGCTTTCCGCCCTGGGTCGCCTCGAGGACGGCAAGCTCGACTTCATCCAGGTGCGCCACGAGGAGGAAGCAGCCTTCATGGCCGGCGGGCATGCCCGCTTCACCGGCGAGGTTGGCGTTTGCCTCGCCACCTCCGGCCCGGGGGCCATCCACCTCTTGAATGGCTTGTACGACGCCAAGCTCGATCATCAGCCGGTGGTCGCGCTCGTCGGTCAGCAGGCGCGGGCCGCCTTGGGCGGCCATTACCAGCAAGAGGTCGATCTCGGCAACCTCATGAAGGACGTCGCGGTGTTCGTGCAGACCTGCGCGGCGCCTGCGCAGGCCCGTCATCTCATCGATCGGGCGATGCGGCTGGCGCAGGCTGAGCGTGGTGTCGCCGTGATCATCTTCCCCAACGACGTGCAGGAAGCCGATGCGGTCGAAGCACCCGAGCATGCCCACGGTACCGTGCATACCGGCGTTGGTTTCAGTCGGCCGGCGACGGTTCCGAGCGAGGATGAACTCGCTCGCGCCGCCGACATCCTCAATCGTGGCGAAAGGGTCGCCATGCTGATCGGCGCCGGTGCGGCGGGGGCCGGCCAAGAGGTTTGGGCGGTCGCCGACCGCCTGCAGGCGGGCGTTGCCAAGGCACTGCTCGGAAAGGCCGTCCTGCCGGACGATCTGCCTTTCGTCACCGGCCAGATCGGCCTTTTGGGCACCAAGGCGTCCTTCGAATTGATGCAAGGGTGCGATACGTTGCTGATGGTCGGCTCGACCTTTTCATACAGCGAGTACCTGCCGAAGGAGGGTCAGGCGCGCGGTGTTCAGATCGACATCGATCCCGCGATGCTGTCGTTGCGGTACCCCATGGAGGTGCCGTTGGTCGGTGACGCCGGGCTGACGTTACGTGCCCTGCTGCCGCGGTTGCGCTCACGCGGCCGGGACAAGTGGCGCGAAACAATCGAGAAAGCCGCGAGCGACTGGTGGGCGGAGGAAGACAAACGCGCGCATCTGGCGGCCGATCCGCTAAACCCCGAGCTCTTCTTCTGGGAGCTGAGCGAACGCCTGCCAGAGGATTCGCTGTTCGCCGTCGATACGGGCATGTCGACCACCTTCTTCGCGCGCGCGATCCGGGTGCGGCGACGCATGCAGGTCGCGATCTCGGGCACGCTCGCGACCATGGGGCCGGCGGTGTCCTATGGTCTGGCGGCCAAGCTCGCCCTTCCGCAGCGGCCGGCTTTCGTGCTGGCGGGCGACGGCGCCATGCAGATGCTGGGCCTCAATGCCCTGATCACCGTGTCCAAGTATTGGCGGCGGTGGGCCGATCCGCGCTTCGTGGTGGCAGTGCTGAACAATCGCGACCTCAACATGGTGAACTGGGAACTCAGGGCGCTGGGCGGCTCGCCCAGGCTGCCGCAGACCCAAGACGTGCCGGACTTCGACTACGCGGGCTTCGCCGAGAAGCTGGGCCTGGTCGGTCGGCGCATCGAGCGGCCGGATGATGTGGCGCCGACGCTCGACATGGCACTCGCGGCCGACCGGCCGGTGGTGATCGACGTTCATGCCGACCCCAATGTCGTGGCGCTGCCGCCGCACGCAACCTGGGAGCAGACGACCAATTTCTTTTCTGCGCTCGTCAAAGGCGATCCCGATCGCGATGCGGTGCTGAAGCAATTGTTGCGGCAGTTCGCGCTGTGAGACGCCATGGCACGCTCGCCCACTACACTTGATCGCCTGCCGTTGATGGATAAGGAAAGCGGCGACTTCACCATCGTCGTCGAGACGCCCAGGGGCAGTCGTAACAAGTACAAATACGATCCCGAGGTCGGTGCCATGCGGCTTGGCTCGACTCTAGCCGAAGGCTTGGCTTTTCCCTACGACTTCGGGTTCTTCCCGTCGACCCGGGGCGAGGACGGCGATCCGCTCGACGTCCTGGTGTTCCTCGATACCGCCGTGCCGACGGGCTGCGTGGTGACGGCGCGACTGATCGGGGTGCTGGAAGTCGAGCAGAAGGAGAAGCGCACGCCGTGGAAACGCAACGACCGGTTCTTCGCCGTCGCGACGCAGGCGCACGACCACCAGCAGCTTCAGCATCTCGATGACCTGCCGCCGCATCTGGTGCCGGAGATCGAAGCCTTCCTCATCCACTACACCGGCCTCAGCGGCAAGGAGCTGCGCGTGTTGCGACGCGGCGATGCAAAGCGGGCGCGCAAGCTTCTGAAGGCAGGGGGCAAGGCATTCAAGGCGGACAGATGAAGCAGGTCCATTACGAGACGCTCGAGGAAGAAGCCACCCACGTTACCGACGAGGCGCGCATGGTGCTGCCCGGCGTGCAGGCGGTGCTGGGCTTCCAGCTCGTTGCCGTGTTCAACCAGCGCTTCCAGGAATTCACCGCCAGCGAGCAGGTCGTCCATCTCGCCGCTTTCCTGCTGATGGCGCTGGCCATGGGCCTGGTGATGACGCCGGCGGCCTATCATCGTCAGGTGGAGCGCGGTTGTGTTTCGCGGCGTTTCGTCGACCTGTCCTCGACCCTGCTCACAATTGCCATGTTGCCGCTGATTGCGGGCGTCTGCCTCGACACCTATCTCATCGCGCGTCTCATCTTGAATGACCGCGATCAGGCAGCGATGGTCGCCGCCGGGACGGCGTTGCTGCTGGCTTGCCTGTGGTATGGCCTTCCCGCTGTCTGTCGCCGCCTGAAAGGCTGAGCGACGAGTGCGAGCCGGCTGCTACAGTCGGTGCATGACCAGGATCCTGTTGACCCGCCACGGCCATGTCGAAGGCATCCGGCCGGCGCGTTTTCGCGGACGGGCCGAGCTGCCTTTGACCGAGCGCGGCCTGGGCCAAGCCGATGCACTGGCCAAACGCATCGCCGTCACCTGGAAGCCCGTCGCCGTGTTCACCAGTCCATTGCACCGCTGCGTGGTGACGGGAGGCAAGATCGCGGCGGCCTGCGGCATCAAGGACGAAGTGCGCGACGGGCTGGGCGACATCGACTACGGCGGCTGGCAGATGCGCACCCATGACGAGGTCAAGGCCGAGAGTCCCGACGCCTACCGTCAGTGGCACTCGGCGCCTCATCTCACGCGCTTCCCCAAGGGAGAATCGCTGCAGGACGTCGTGGCGCGGACGGCCGACGTGCTGCGCGAGGTGCTGGTGCGCTATCCCGGGCAGGCGGTGGTGCTGGTCGGCCATGACAGCGTAAACCGGGTGCTGTTGATGCAACTCCTCGACATGCCGCTGGCGGCCTATTGGCGCCTCGTCCAGGACCCCTGCAGCTTGAACGAGATCGAGGTCTCCGCTTTGGGCGAGGTCGCGGTGCAGCGGGTCAATGACACGAGTCATCTGGACCAGGCCTGAGACGGCGCTTAAAAGGCCCGCCATGCGGGCATTTCCCTATGACGTGATCGTGGTGGGCGGCGGCCATGCCGGCTGCGAGGCGGCGGCCGCGGCGGCGCGGCTAGGCGCGCGCACGCTGTTGCTCACCCACCGGGTGGAGACGATCGGCGAGATGTCCTGCAATCCCGCCATCGGCGGCTTGGGCAAAGGGCATCTGGTACGCGAGATCGATGCCTTGGACGGCGTCATGGGCCGGGCCATCGACCGGGCCGGCATCCAGTTCAGGACACTCAATCTCTCAAAAGGACCCGCTGTGCGCGGGCCGCGCGCCCAAGCCGATCGCAAGCTCTATCGCCAGGCCATGCAGGCGCTGCTGAGCGAGCAAGCCAACCTGGAAATTCGCGCCGAGGCGGTTGCGGATATTGTTCTGGATGCAAGTGGCGCGTGTGCTGGCGTGCTTACGGAGTCGGGCCAGGAAATCGGCGCAGGGCGGGTCATCCTGACGACGGGCACCTTCCTGCGAGGGCTGATTCATTGCGGCGAAACGCGAATCTCCGCCGGTCGCGCGCGGGGCGACGGGGTTGAGGAGCCTTCGACGTTGCTCGCGCAGACGTTGCATCGGCTCGGTTTCGCTCTCGGACGGCTCAAGACGGGCACGCCGGCGCGGCTCGACGGTCGCACCATCGACTATGCCGGCCTGGAGCGGCAGGACGGGGATCTGCCCCCACAGCCCTTCTCCTATCTGACCGACAAGATCACCACGCCCCAGATCGCCTGCCATATCACGGCGACGACGCCGGCCACCCACGCCATCATTCGGGCCAACCTCCATCGCGCGCCGATGTATTCAGGCGCCATCGAGAGCGTGGGACCACGCTACTGCCCGTCGATCGAGGACAAGGTCGTGCGTTTCGGCCAGCGCGACCGGCACCAGATCTTCCTCGAGCCTGAGGGGCTCGACGACGACACGGTTTACCCGAACGGCATTTCCACATCGTTGCCACGGGAAATACAGTTGGAGATGCTGCAGACCATTCCGGGGCTGGAGCGTGCCGTCATGCGTAGGCCGGGATATGCCATCGAGTACGATCATGTCGACCCGCGCGAACTCAAAGCCACGCTGGAGACGCGTAAAATCCCTGGTCTGTACATGGCCGGCCAAATCAATGGCACGACGGGCTATGAAGAGGCGGCGGCCCAGGGTCTTGTTGCGGGTTTGAATGCGGCCCTGTCTAAGCCGTTTATCGTTGACCGGGCCGAAGGGTATCTTGGCGTGCTGATTGATGACCTGGTCAGCCTGGGCGTTACCGAGCCCTATCGGATGTTCACCTCTCGGGCGGAGTACCGTCTGTGGCTGCGTGCCGACAACGCCGACCGGCGGCTGACCCCGCGTGGGCTGGAGATTGGCTGCATTCAGGGGGAGCGTCTACGGATGTTTCACGTGAAACAGTCGGCGCTCGCTGAGGCCCGCCATCTGGCGACTGGCCTGAAACTCAGCCCATCGGCTCTGTCCAAGCGCGGCATTGCCATCAATCAGGATGGTGTCCCTCGGTCGGCCCTGGAGCTGCTGGTCTATCCCGACATCGGCTGGGACCGGTTGGTCGGCCTATGGCCGGAGCTGGGATCAGTCTCCGCTGATGTCGCCGAGCAACTGACCATCGATGCCCGTTACGACGGCTACCTTGACCGCCAGCGGATGGACATCGCGGCCTATCGGCGGGACGAGGCGTTGGAGCTGCCGGCGGATCTCGACTATCGCATGGTCGGCAGCCTATCTAACGAAGTGCGTCAGAAGCTTGAGGCTCATCGGCCGGCGACTCTCGGCCAAGCAGCGCGGATCTCGGGCATTACGCCGGCTGCTCTTGTCGGCCTCCTGAAATACGTCCGCCGCCGGGCGGCTTGACCTTGGCGAGCGTCCACGTCTCGCGTCACCCTGGGGAGCATCGCGCAACCACGCGCATTCATATGCGCGCTTTGCGTCTCGAAGGGTGGGCCACGGTGACGGTGTCGCCCACCCCTCGAGACGCGCACTGCGCGCGCGCCTCAGGGTGAGGTAGTTGAGATGAGCGCTCCCGGCCGGTTCCGGAGAAGAATGCAGAAGATCGGGGTCGATGTTTCACGTGAAACATCGGACCAGCTCGAACCGCCGGCCCGTACCCAGATCCGGCGGCAAAAGGCCGTCAACCTCGTCGGCCGGGCGGCTCTTGGAGACGTCGGGACCGGGGATGTCCTCGATTCGGCTCAGTTGCCCCTGATCCCAGCCAAAGCCGAAGTCCCCACCGATTTGGTCGGCTGCGGCGGGTTTCCTCCGCCACCACTTCCGGAAGAACCGTGCGGGGCGCGGCGTCTCGAAAGATGGGGACCCAGTCCTGGTGCGGCCGTCCAACGGGCGAGTTGCTCCGCGCGACTGGGAGCCACCCTTCGAGCGCTCCTCAGGGCGAGGTCAGGATGAGCGGCCGGGACCGGTTCTTGCGGGAGATGCAGAAGCTCGGAGTCGATGTTTCACGTGAAACATCGGATCAGCTCGAAGCCTTGGTCGCTACCCTGGTCCGGTGGCAAAAAGCCATCAATCTCGTCGGTCGAACGACCATCGAGGACGTCTGGACCCGACATGTCCTCGATTCGGCGCAGCTTGTGCCCCTGATCCCAAGCGAGGCCAAAAGCCTCGCCGACCTGGGCAGCGGCGGCGGCTTTCCCGGTCTGGTCCTGGCTGCCCTGCGCCCGGACTTGGATATGGCCCTGATCGAGGTCGACGCCCGCAAAGCGGCGTTCCTGGGCGAGGCTGGCCGGCGGATGGGGCTGAAGAAGCCGCCCAGAGTCGTCATCGGTCGTATCGAGGAGGCACCGGCTGCCAGTGCCGACATCGTGACAGCCCGAGCTCTGGCGCCCCTTGGTCAATTATTGCGCTGGGCCGACCGGCATCGCACCGATACCGCTATTTGCCTTTTCCACAAGGGTAAGGGGTGGCAGGCGGAGTTGACCGAGGCCATGAAGGACTGGGACATTCCCTGCCAACCCCTCAGCAGCATAACAGACCGTGACGCCGTCATCCTCAGAATCGGCTCCTACACCGCGACAGCAGGTATTCGCGATCGCCAACCAAAAGGGCGGCGTCGGCAAAACCACGACAGCGATTAATCTCGCCACGGCGCTCGCCGCCGTCGGGGAGACGGTGCTGCTGATCGATCTCGATCCCCAGGGCAATGCTTCTACCGGGCTGGGCATCGCCAGAAATGAGCGCTCACCCGGTTCTTATGAATTCCTGCTCGGCCTGTCGCCCTTGGCCGACTGCGTCCGGCCGTCCCAGATCCCGGGACTGTCGGTGATGCCCGCTTCGGTCTCCCTGGCAGGTGCAGAGATCGAGCTCATAGACGTCGAGCGGCGCGAGCACCGCCTGGACGACGCTCTCAATGCGCCAGGTACCGACGCGCGCGAGCGCTGGACCACCATCCTGATCGACTGCCCACCCTCGCTGGGGCTGGTCACGCTGAATGCCCTGGTTGCCGTCGATGCCATCCTGGTGCCGCTACAGGCCGAGTTCCTGGCGTTGGAAGGTATCGGGGCCTTGTCCAACACCGTGGCGAGGATCAAGAAAAGTCTCAACCCAAAGTTGCACATCGCCGGTGTCGTGCTGACCATGGTCGATCGCCGCATGACCTTGAGCCAACAGGTCGAGGCCGACGTGCGCGCGCATTTCGGCGAGCTGGTGTTCGGCACGACCATCCCGCGCAACGTGCGTATCGCCGAGGCGCCGTCGCACGGCCTGCCGGTACTGATCTACGACAATGCCTGCGCCGGCGCGCAGGCGTACATCCTGCTGGCGAGCGAGTTCATCCGCCGCCGGCGGAAGCGCCTGCAGCGGCGCGGCCTGCCCCCGCTCGCGCGCCGCTCACCTTGCCGATCGGCCAGCTCAAGGCCGGCCGCATGCAGCCGCGCACGACCTTCCAGGACATGGAGGCGCTGGTCGAATCGGTGAAGGAGTTCGGCCTGCTGCAACCGATCCTTGTACGGCCTGTCGCAGGACAACCCGATGCCTACGAGATCGTCGCCGGCGAGCGGCGCTGGCGCGCGGCTCAGAAGGCGCAGCTGCACGAAGTGCCCGTGGTGGTGCGCACCATGGGCGACCAGGACGCCCTGCAGCTCGGCCTGATCGAGAACCTGCAGCGCTCAGACCTCACGGCGATCGACGAGGCGCTGGGCTATCGCCGCCTGTCCGACGAATTCAAGCAGACCCAGGAAGAGATCTCCAAGACGATCGGCAAGAGCCGCCCGCATGTCGCCAACACGGTCCGGCTCCTCGACCTGCCGGGCGCTGTGCAGGACATGATACGGCGCGGCGATCTCAGCGCCGGCCAGGCGCGCGCCCTGATCGGCGTCCCCGATCCGCTGGTGATGGCGCAGCGCGCGATCGACGAAAAGCTGACGGCGCGTGACCTCGAGCGGCTGGGCGGCGAGCTCAAGTCCAAGCCCAAGGGCGCGCGGCCCAAGGCGAATGGTGGTGGCGGCGGCAGCAGCAGCAAGAGCGCCGATACCAAGGCGCTGGAGAAACGCATCGAGGAAGCGCTGGGCCTGAAGGCCGATCTGAAGCTGCGCGGGCTCGGCGAGCAGAGCCTGCTCACCCTGGAGATCCGCGACTTCGATCAGCTCGACACAGGCGTGGAGCGGCTGACGCGGCGCTGATCGAAACGACCGCTGTCATCC
>JAEZHS010000055.1 GCA_023436825.1 Pseudomonadota bacterium
CGCGTGCCGGCGCGCTGCGAGCGCGGCGACTGCCTGTTCCATCTGGCGACGGACATTGCAGCATAGGCCCGGCGCCTACTCCGCCGCCACGGCCCGTCGGCCCGCCCCGGCGAGGCGCCGTTCCAGACGCGCAATGAGCGAATCGAGTTCCGCCTTGTCGGTCGCTGTCAACGACGAGCCGGGCGCTCTTTGCTTTGGACTCCTGATGGCGCCGCGGCGGAACAGCACTTCCTTTCGCAGCGCCAAGCCGATCGCCGGTTGCACCTCGTGACGGACCAGCGGCAGGTAGATGTCGAACAGATCCTCCGCTTCCTCCGGCCGGCCCTTGGCAAAAAGCTCGTAGACCTGCACCAGCATCTCCGGCCAGGCGAAGCCGGTCATGGCGCCGTCGGCGCCGCGGCGCATTTCCTGCGGATAGTAGAGTCCGCCATTACCGACCAGGATCGAAACGCGCCGACGGCCCGGGGCCTTCTCACCGTCCCGGATGCGCGTGAGCTTGGCGAGGCCCGGAGCATCCTCGTGCTTCAGCATGACGAGCTGCTTGAAGTCATCGACCAGCCGTTCGAATACCGTCGCAGGCAGATATACGCCGGTGGTCTGCGGATAATCCTGGTAGACCACGGGGACATCCGGTCCGAGCGCCTGAAAGACCTGCGCATAGTAGTTGTAGATGCCATCGTCGCCTTTCAGGCCAGGCGGCGGCGCGACCATCACGCCAGCGGCGCCCGCCGTCATCGCCTCATGCGCGAGGCGCCGCACATTCTCGAGGCCGGCGTGGCTCACGCCGACGATCACCTGGCGGCCCTGTGCGCGGGCGATCACGCGATCGACGACAGCGATCGATTCCTCGCCGGACAGCTTCTGCGCCTCGCCCATCATGCCGAGCAGGGTGAAGCCGTGAACGCCGCAACTCAGGTAGAAGTCCGTCAGCGTGTCGACGCTCTGCAGGTCGAGCTCGCCATTATCGGCAAACGGGGTTGCCGCAATGATGAATACGCCCTTGGCGGTTTCGTTGAGCCTCATAGCGACGTTCCTTCCACTTGGACGATTGCGAGTGTCGTCCAATGAGCTAGCGAGACCGAGGCCGAGGCGTAAAGATCAGAAATTCGCGCCTAGTTCGCCAAACTTTTCGCAGGGCTCCTCGATGGCAGCCTGGCGAAGCTCTCGACCCACGCCTCGAGCGTTGACGTCAGCTCCTTGAGGCAAAGCGATGCCGCCATGTTGGGCAGGCCTTCCTCACCGATGCAGCAGCTCAGGGAAGTCGACGAAACCTTTGCGTCGCGGACCGGCACGTAGACCAGCTCGGGCCGAGCCGGATCCGGTCCCGCAAACAGCGACACCTGGCATCCGATGCCCAGGCGCTTGGCGACCAGCACGCCAATCAGTTCGAAGGAGTTGGTCGAGACGTTGAATACGGGCTTGATGGCCACCCGCTCGAACAGCTCCGTGAAGACCCGGCGGGTGTGGGAATCGACACTGGGAAGGATGAACGTTTCGTCGACGAGATCCGCGACGCGCACCGAGGATTTCTGCGCCAGGGGATGTTCCCGATGGACGGTGATGCAGGTCTGCAGCCGGAAAGACGATACCTTTTGGATCCCGCCCTTGGGCTCGAGGGCATAGCCGACGATGATGTCCGCCTCGTTGCGCAGCAGAATCTCGACAAGAGCGTTCGAGTTCGCGACGACGATCTCGAAGGTGACGCGGGGATACTTCCTGCCGAACTCATCGAGAAAGCTCGGCAGCACTTCGCGCGCGACCGTTTCATTGAGGCCGATGCGGACATTGCCCGTGTGCATGCCCTGCAGCACGTCGATCTCCGCACGCGCGCTGCTCAACTCCTTCATGGCGCGCCGAAGCCGGTAGAGCAGAGCCTCTCCCGCCGCGCTCAACCGGAGGCCGCTGCGATTGCGGATGAAAAGCTTGGTCCCAAGCTCCTCTTCCAGGAGCTGGATCTGCCGCCGGATAGCCGAGCCGGCGATATGGATCTTCTCCTCGGCCACCTGGAACGAGCCGTAGCGCGCCACCTCGTAGAAGTATCGAAGGGCGGTGGTGTTGATGAAGTTCGGCAGCAGACCGAGCGCCATGGCGATCGATCCTACCTTAGTCGAGATTCATCCATAAACAACCTGTCGCTCATGCGACCGCCGCGGAGATCTGCCCGGGAGCCGGCCGCGTGCCTCTCCAGCCGGCGGCGCATTCATATGCATGACCAGCGCGCAACAACAGCTGCTCCTCGTTGCGGCGGGACACGAGTTGCATCGCCAGCGGCAGACCTTGCCGGCCAAAGCCGCAACAGACGCTCAAGGCCGGATGGTCGCTGACATTGAAGGGAATGCCGTAGCTTGGCCGCTCGATGAAGCCCCACTTGTCGATCGCCTCGATCGGCGCAGCTTCCCCACCCTGAATGGCCGACACCAGGATGTCGTTGTCCCTGAACAGTGCCTCCACGGATTCCGACAGGCGCTTCCTGTGATGGCTTGCCTGCACGTAGTCCGCCGCGTCTATCAGTCCGCCAAGGAGCAATGCGTCGCGAACGGACTCTCCGTAGAAATGGCTCCGTTCCCGCAGCCAGGGCTCATGGAAGGAGAACGCCTCGGCAAGCAACAGCATCATGCCGACGGCATTCCACTCCCTGAGCGGGGCGAGCGAAACGTCCCTGACGCGGCATCCCTGGTTCCGGAACACTTCCAGGGCTTCATCGATCGCCGTCAGGCCATCGTTCGAAACCGGGGCATCCTTCGTAAAGAAGTGGCGAACGACGCCGATGCGCAGCCCGCGTAGATCAATATTGAGATCGGGGAACTCCCTCCCGGAAAAGCGACGCAGCCCGAGCTGCCCCGACGGCGCCATCGCGGCATAGAGCGTCGCGCAATCCTCGACGGTCCAGGCGCAGGCGCCCACGGCATCGAGGCTTGGCGCCAGGGGGAAGACCCCCCGCCGGCTCACCCGCGCCTGGCCGGGCTTCAGGCCGGCCACACCGCACAGCGCTGCCGGGCTCCGGACCGAACCCGCGCTGTCGGTCCCGATGGCGCCGAGGACCATGCCGGTTGCCGTCGCGACTCCGGCGCCGCTGGACGATCCGCCGGCGAACCGATCGACCTTCCAGGGATTGCGCGCCGGCGGCGCAGGCCCGTCCCACGCCGGCGTGCCGAAGGCGAACTCGTGCGTCGTGAGCTTGCCGAGAATGACCGCTCCGGCATCAACCAGCTTCTTGACGACGGCCGCGCTCTTTGCCGGGACGTAATCCTGGAGCTGGCGCGACTGGGCCATCGTTGGAACGCCCGCCACGTCGATCACGTCCTTGATGCCGATCGGGATGCCATGAAGCGGGCCGCACCATCGTCCGGCGAGAACCCGCCGATCGGCCTGGCGCGCCGCGATGCGGGCGGCTTCGATCGTCGGGGTCACGAAAGCGTTAACGAGCGCATCGTGGCTTTCCAGCCTCGACACGCACTCTTCCAGGAGAGCGGACGGCAGCAAGCTGCCCGAGCGGATTCTCCGGGCGGCCTCGGTCAGGCTTGGAATGTCGCTCATTTGCTTCTTTGCAGGTCGCGCACGCTGTCGTCCGGCGCGACGACATCCAAGCGCAGCAGGTCCTTCATCTGTTGCAGGCGCACAGCCGCGGCGGCGAGTTCGCCGGCCTGCTTGGAGGTGATCACGATGCCGCGAAGCGCGAGACGCTCGATGACGACGCGCTCGCCGTCATTTGCGCCGGAGGGCGGCTCAGGCACGGCCATGCCCGGCATCCCGCCAAGCCCGGAACTCCGCCATCGACTGCTCGGTGGCAGGGTAGAGGCCGATGATCGTGCGGCCCTTGGCGACTTCTCCGGCAGCGAACGTCTCGTATTCCGTCTGCTCGTACGCGGTCTCGGCGATCTCGTTCGCGATCGCAGCCGGAATGACGACCACACCGTCCTGGTCCCCGACGATGATGTCGCCTGGATAGACGGCGACGTCGCCACAGCCGACCGGGACATTCGCCTCCGCCGCATGCAGGTAGCCGAAACTCGGCGCCGGCACCGCGCAGCGTTGGTACACCGGGAAGTCCAGCCCTTCGATGTCGAGCGTATCGCGAAACCCGCCGTCGGTGACGATGCCGGCGCAGCCGCGCGCCTTGAGGCGGCCGATCAGCAGGTCTCCGCAGGAGCAGCCGCGTGTCTCGCCCCTCGTGTCCATCACCAGGACATGCCCGGGCGGGCAGTCCTCGAAGGCGCGCTGGTGGACGTTGGCGGCCGTCCCGTACGAACCCGCCCCGACATCCTCGCGGGCCGGAACGAACCGCAACGTGTAGGCCTCGCCCACCAGGCGCGGCTGACCTTTCGCAAGCGGAAGGATGCCGCTCGGCCAGACGCGCTTCAGGCCCTTGCGATACAGGCAGGTGGTCAGCGTCGACACGCTTACCTGGCGAAGCTTCTCACGATTCTGCGGCGTCAGGGTCACTGTCGTCCCCCATTCAAAGCGGAATGGCGATCAGCGTATCCACCTGCGACGAATCGAGGACCACCGACCGCGACTTGAAGCGACACGACTCATTGGAGAGAACGATCTCGTCGCGATAGACGCCGGCGGCGAACAGGGTCATCCGGCCATCGAGCATCGTGCGGATGCACATGAAGCTCGTCTCCGCCCTGATGCCCTCGCCGGTCGCTTCGAGGATCCGCGTATCCGACAGGATGTGCCGGTAATAGTGCGGCTCGAAGATGTTCGCCTTCTCGATGGCCTCTACCCGGTCGTAGAGCATGGCCTGATTGTCGCACAGCATGATCGACAATGGCATGTTCCGCTCTTCGTTCTGCCGCGTCGTGATGCGGTACAGGCACGGGTCCGTGAAGAAGGTCGGCCACTTCGACAGCTCGAGGGCGTCGATGGCGGCCGCATAGTCCGCCATGAGGCGTCGCGCCTGGACTTCCAAGATCGGCGCCGATCGTGCCTGGCTCATGATCAAAGATCCATCAGTGCGCGATAGCCGGTCCAGAAGCCGCGTACGCTGCCTTCGGAGACGCGCGATCCGGGGATCGGCTCGATACCGTGACCGCCCATTTCGATGACGGCCGCCTTGTCGAGGTCGCCGGCAATGCCCTTCTGCACGAGCCCGCCGATCATGCCGTCTTCCATCGCGATCAGGCCGGCCGGCCCCATCATGTTGGCTTGCTTGAGACGGCCGTTGAGCTTCCTCTCGTCGTCATCTTCGTAGCCGAAGGCGATCCAGCGAAGCTCCGATTCATGTGTTCCGACAGGAACGATCGTGCGGACGGCCAGGCAGTTGCGGAGCTGCTGCAGCACGAAGTTGGGGAAGACAGTCTGGATGGTCATGCTGACACCGTCGCCGAAATCGTCCCAGATGTCCGTCATCGACGTATCGCGCAGACCGTGGCCGTAGGCCGTCACCTCGGCCGACCGGAGCTCCTTGCTCTTGTAGACCTGGTCGCCCTGGTCCGTGCTCATCTTGGAGTAGCTGATGTGCGACCAACCGCGGGACCCCATGACGATTCCGCCTTCCATCGTCAGCCGGTCCTGCTTCATCACGCCGTTGAAGGCATGCAGGATGGAGGCGTGGTAGGGGTCCTTCACGTTCTCGATGTACAGCTTCCAGTTCGAAGGCAGCTTCTGGCTGTACTGGCCGAGAATGCGTAGAGGCTTGCCGCACACGCGCTTGATGTTGGCGATCAAGTCCGCGCCGACATACTCCTCGAACGGCGGCGTCGCTTCGTTGAAGGTGCCGAAGATCAGGCCATTGAAGGTGTGCACGCGAAGCTTCTGAAGCCCGTTCTCCTCCTTCTTGAAGGTATCGGCCATGCCGCCCTTGCCGGCGACCCCCCGCTCGAAGGCAGCCGAGATCATCTTGCCGTTAAGGGCGAAACACCAGTTGTGATAGACGCACAGGAAGCGGCTGACCTTGCCCGACGGGATATAGGCCAGCGGCGTGCCCTTATGGGAGCACTTGTTGACGAGGGCGTTCACCGAGCCGCTCGCCTCGCGCACCACGATCACCGACGTCTGGCCGACCTGCGCGAGCACGTACATGCCGGTCTCCGGTATCTGTGCCTCCAGGCCGAGGAAGTGCCAGATCGGTCCGCGGAAGATGGCGCTCTGCTCTTGTTCGAAGATTTCCGGGCTCGAGTAGACGGCATACGGAATCCGGCGGACGCCCTCCTTGGGCCAAGTAACGGGCATCATCTGCATCACCCAAATCGTATCTGAGGACCAAGACGTACCGGCCGCAGCGACGAATGGTAAAGATCAGAAATTCGCGAAGGCGTCGTCGAAATATTCGCAGCGACTGCTTCGTAGTGATCAGCCAAACTGAAGCAACGCCAGCGAACGGGCCAAGCCAGCAATGCTAGTGATCAACTCTCGACCGCATGAACCGTCGATCGCACCCGGCACGACACTTCTTTCCGTGATCCGCGACCAGATCGGGCTGAAAGGCGCGAAGGAAGCCTGCGCGCGCGGCGAATGTGGTGCCTGCACGGTGCTCGTCGACAGCATACCGGTCATGGCCTGCATCACGCTTGCCGCGCGCGTCAAAGGCGAAGTGCATACGGTCGAGGGCCTGGCGGACGAGTTACGCGACCTGCGTGAGGCATTCGCGGATTTCGGCGGCTTCCAGTGTGGGTTCTGCACCTCGGGCCAGCTCGTCCGGGCCGCGGCCCTGCTCCGCGCCGGCCTGCCGGCGGACAGGCAGGAAGCCGAGAAGACCATTCGGTACGAGATGTCCGGCAATATCTGCCGCTGCACCGGATACAACGGAATCGTCGAAGCCGTCTGGCGCACGGCCGAGAAGCGACGGTCCAAGGCCGCGCCATGAGCACGAGCGTTCGTCCTCCCCTCGGCCAGAGCGTGCGGCCGCTGGATTGGGAGGAGATCACCTCGGGCCGGTTCGCCTATATCGGCGATCTCTCACCAGACGGCCTGCTGCATGGCGCCATCCTGCGCTCCCCCTACCCTCACGCGCGCATCCTCTCCATCGATACCAACGCCGCCCGCCAGATGCCGGGCGTGCACGCCGTCGTCACATCCGCGGATTTCCCTCCCGGGGCGCGCTACATCCATGACGGCGCGAAGGATCGCCCGCCGATCGCCGACGGCATCGTCCGGTTCGTCGGCCAGGAAGTGGCGGCCGTTGCGGCCGAGACGATGGAGCAGGCCCTCGCCGCCCTTGCCGTCATACGCGTCAAGTACAAGCCCCTGCCCGCCGCCTGGACCATCGAGCAGGCCCTGGCAGAGGGTGCACCGACATTGCACGCGCGTTCCACGAACGAGCCGAACATCGCGCTCACGCTCGATCGCAAGTGGGGCGACTCCCAGGCGGCGCGCGCCAGCTCGACGCACCACGTCAGCGGCTCCTACTGGTTTCCGCAGCAGACGCATGCATGCATGGAGACCAACGCCACCGTCGCGCTCTGGCAGGACGGCAAGCTGCATCTCTGGACAGGCACCCAAGCTCCGTTCTTCGTGATCAAGGAGATGGCGCAGCTTCTCCAGATGGACGTCGAGCAGATCGTCGTTCACGAGATCGGCGTCGGAGGGGCCTTCGGCGCAAAATCCCGCATCGCCGAACATGAGGCAATTACCGCCGTATTGTCGCGGCAGGCCAATCGGCCGGTTCGCATCGCCCTGACGCGCGCCGAGGAATTCTCCACCACGAAGACCCGTCATGGATGGCGCGTGGATCTCGAGCTCCACGCCACCGACAGCGGTTTCGTGCGCGGGATCGAGGGAAGGATCCACGTCGACAACGGGTCCTATGTCCATTCGGGCTTCAGCGTGATGTCGTCGGGTCCCAAGGCGCTCGGCACGCTTTACCGGGCCGAGGCGGTCGATGTCGTCGCCCGCCTCACCGACACGTGCAAGCAGCCCGGCGGCCAGTTCCGCGGCTATGGAACGACGCAAGCAGTCTACGCGCTGGAGTCCCTGCTGGACGACCTCGCCGAGGACCTGAACGTCGATCCCATCGACCTCAGGCTGCGCAACGCAAATGTCCCGTTCACGGAAACGGTTCAGGGCGCCAAGCTGCAGACGGTGCGGATGGCGGAGTGCCTCAAGGCGGTGCGTGAAGCCCTCGACTGGGACCGGAAAAAGGCGGCGCGCAAGAAAGGTCGCGGGCTGGGCGTCGCGACAGGCTTCCATTCCTCCGGCACCTACGCCTTCCCGGGCTCCAATCGGAACGACAGCACCATCGACCTGGACACCGAGGGCAGCGTGCTCATCCGCTTCGGCGGCGCCGACACCGGCACCGGCCAGCGCACGATCCTCTGCCAGATCGTGGCCCACAATCTCGGTGTGCCACTGGAGCACGTTCGCATCCTGTCCATGGAGAGCGACCAGACGCCTTACGACCTCGGGGCCTGGGGCAGCCGCGGCACCTACTACAGTGGAAACGCGGCGATCAAGGCCTGCGATGCCGTGCTCGAGCGTCTCCGGGCTGCGGCGACGACGTTCTTTGGCAACCGGCCGGTCCGCTTCGAGGGTGGATTTGCCGTCTGCGAGGACGAGAAGGTGCCGATTGGCGCTCTGGTGAAAGCCCATCCGGAGACGGTCAGTGGTGTCCTCAGCACCACCGCCTCGTTCGTCGACGAGACGTCACAGCTTCTCGACGACGCCGGCCGCGGAAACTTCTCGGCCACCTACAGCTTCGCCGCGCATGCCGCCGAAGTCGACGTGGACCCGAAGACCGGCAAGCTCCGCATCGTCGACTTTGCGGCCGCTCACGATATCGGCACCGCCCTCAACCCGGTGATGGTCCATGGCCAGATCGCAGGCGGCGTCCAGATGGGCGGCGGGGCCGCCCTCGGCGAAGAGATGCTCTACGAGCAGGGACAGGTCATCAATCCGGCCTTCATCAACTACGCGATGGCCCGTGCCGGCGACCTTCCGCATATCAAGACGATCCTCGTGGAAGGCGGCGATCCCAAGGGACCGCACGGCGCCAAAGGCATCGGCGAGCTGTGCAATACGCCCCCCGCGCCGGCGATCGCGAACGCCGTATACGATGCGATCGGCGTTCGCATCGGCGACCTGCCGATCACGCCCGACAAGATCATTACCGCGCTTGCGCGGAAGGAGGGCCGCCGCCGGGACCACGGCCTGTGGCACCGGCCGGGGCGTTGGTGGATCGCCCTGGTGCGCTATCTCTACCCGCGTGGCCTGCTGCGGCTGCTGCACGCCAATCGCCTGCGTCTCTCCCGCTACCGGCCGCCGCAGACGATCAGCCGGATCGATCAGCCCACCACGCTGTCGGCGATCGTCGAATCCGCCAAGGCCGGCCTGGTGCCGCTGGCCGGAGGCACCGACCTGCTTCCGGCGAATCGACAAGGGGTTTCCACGGCCTCCGCCTTCGTGTCGCTTCTCGATGCCGCCGAGCTGAAGGACATCCGACTCGAGAGCGACGGCGCCCTCGTCATCGGCGCTGCCGTCTCCCTTGCCGAGGCGGCCCGGCGGACCGCCACGGCCTGCCCGGCCCTTGCCGAGACCGTGCGTCAGATCGCGTCGGCCCAAATCCGCGAGATGGCGACGATCGGCGGGAACCTGCTCCAGGGCAAGCGCTGCTGGTTCTATCGAAACGGGTTCGACTGCTACAAGCGCGCCGGCTCCACGGCGCCCTGCTACGCCGTCGCCGGCGACCATCGCTTTTACCACGCGGTGATCGGCGGTCATCGCTGCCAAGCGGTCACCCCTTCGGATCTCGCGACGACGTTGATCGCGCTGAGTGCCGATGCCGTCGTCGTCGGCCCTCACGGCCGCCGGACCCTGCCGGTCGAGGATCTGTATACCGGCCCCGGCGAGAGCCGCCTCCACCAAGGGGAGGTGCTCGTCGAGATCCGAATTGCCTCCCGCAAGGCTTCGCACCTCGCCACGTTCGAGAAGCTGGTTCTATGGGAAGGTGACTTCGCCGTCGCGGCGGTCGCCATCTCACGCGATCGGGAGTCGGACGGCCGCTGGAGCAACGTTCGCATCGTGCTGGGCGGCGTCGCGCCGACTCCCTATCGCGCTCGCGATACGGAACGTGCAGTGGATGGCACCATCCCCGACCTCGCTGGCCTGCGCCGGCTGCTCGATAGGGAGCTCGATCGGGTGGCACATCCTTTGCCTGGGAACGGATGGAAGCTCGATGCTGTGGCCGGCCTCGCCGAGAACGCAGCCGAACGACTGATCAATCACGTCGCGTAGCAAGCCGATCGCAAGACGGAAAGACCAGCCACCGTCCGGTGGCCGGAACTCCGACAGCCAAGGGGGGTGGATGTTCATAAAGATCGAAGACGTCACGAAAACCTACTCGACCCGCAACGGGCCGATCCGGGCGCTCAACACCGTCGACCTCGACATCAACAAGAACGAGTTCGTCTCGATCGTCGGACCCAGCGGCTGCGGCAAGAGCACGCTCATGATGATGCTGAGCGGCCTCGTGCCGCATTCCACGGGCGCGATCAAGATCGGCGACAAGGCGGTGAGCGGCCCCTATACCGACGTCGGCATCGTGTTCCAGCAGGACACGCTGCTGGAATGGCGGACCATCCTCCGGAACGTCCTCATCCAGGCCGAGATGCGCAAGCTCGACATGGCCAAGTACACGGCCCGCGCCCACCATCTGCTCGAGCTCGTCGGCCTCAAGGACTTCGAGAACATGTACCCGCACGAGCTGTCGGGCGGCATGCGCCAGCGCGCATCGATCTGCCGCGCGCTGCTGCACAGCCCGCCGCTTCTGCTCATGGATGAGCCCTTCGGTGCGCTCGATGCCCTCACCCGCGACCAGCTCAACATCGACCTGATGCGCTTCTGGCGCGAGAGCCCCACCACCGTGCTCTTCATCACGCACTCCGTCTCCGAAGCGGTCTTCCTGAGCGACCGGGTCGTCATCATGTCGGCGCGGCCGGGACGGATCGAGGAAGTGGTCGACATCGACCTGCCGCGCCCCCGCAAACTCGCAATCCGGGAGACTCCGCAGTTCCTCGAGTACAGCCGGCGGATCAGCCGCGTCTTCGAGGCCACCGGCATCCTGCGGGAGGAATAGGACATGAGCCAGGCCAAGGAAATCGCCATGCCGAGCACGGGCGCGAACTCGTCGATCCTGCGCCGCTTGCTGAAGCAGATCGAAGTGCCCTACGCACTCATCAGCGGGTTCACCTTCTTTGCCCTCTGGCAGATCGGCGTCGATGCGTTCGACGTACCCGCCTATCTGCTTCCTTCGCCGCTGGCGGTGTTGCGGGACCTCGTCAACGACTGGCAGTTGCTGCTATCCCAATCGGGGGTGACGCTCCTCGAGATCGGCCTGGGTTTCGTCGTCTCGATCGCCATCGCCCTGCCGCTGGCCGTCCTCTTTACCTATTCGCAGACCTTCGAGAAGCTGATCTACCCGCTGATCGTCGGAACCCAGACGATTCCCAAGGTGGCCGTCGCCCCGCTCTTCCTGGTCTGGTTCGGCTTCGGGCTTCTGCCGAAGATCATCATCGTCACGCTGATGACGTTCTTCCCGATCGTCATCAATGCGGTGGTGGGCCTCAAGTCCCTCAACCTCCAGACGGTCTATCTCGCGCAATCGATGGGCGCGTCTCCCTGGCAGGTCTTCTGGAACTTCCGCCTGCCCAACGCGCTGCCCAGCATCTTCGCCGGGCTGAAGGTGGCGAGCGTCCTCGCCGTGATCGGGGCGATCGTGGCGGAGTTCGTCGGCGCGGACAGCGGCCTTGGCTACCTCATCGTCGTGGCCGCCACCGACCAGAACGTCACGCGGCAGTTCTCAGCGATCTTCCTTCTTTCGCTCGCCGGCATCCTGCTCTTCGGCTTGATCGGTTACCTCGAGCGGCGACTGCTGCCCTGGCATGCTTCGGTCAGGCGCGACACGACTTCAGGCCACTGAACTCGCGGCGAATATTTCGCGGAGCCTTCCCGAATTTCTGATCTTTACCCTCTTCCGGAGCGGCGTTTATCTCGTGTGATCGGGAGTTCCGGATCAACCGGGTTACGAGCCGGCCTCTGTGTCCAGCAAGAGGCCGCACTGGAGGGGGCAATGGCAAGCAAGTTGCAAGGGATGAAGTCGACGCTCCGCACGAGGCGGTCAGCACTCTCGCTCATCGGTCTTTCAGCGGCGTCGGTCGCCGTCAGCCGCGGCGCGCTCGCGCAGACGCAGCCGGCCACGTTGCGCCTCGACTGGACTCCGTCCGGATATCACGCCCCGTACTTCTACGCGCTGAGCCGCGGCTACTACAAAGACCGGGGCGTCGATCTGCAGATCTTCGACGGCAAGGGCAGCCTGTCGACCCTGACGGCGATTTCAGAAGGCGCCGACACGATCGGCATCGCGAGCCTCGCCACGATGGCTCTCGGCGTTTCCCAAGGCCGACCGCTGATCGCCGTCGGCGGCATGATCCAGACCATGCCGGACGCCGTCATCTCCCTGAAGGGCTCGGGAATCACCTCGCCGAAGGATCTCGAAGGCAAGACGTGGGGCTTCAACCCGGACGACTACTCGACCCGCCTCTTTCCGGCCTTCGCCAAGGCGGCCGGCTTCGATGAGTCGAAGGTCAAGAAGATCCAGCTCAGCCATGCGATCGTCCATACCGCGCTGCTGCAGGGCCGCATCGACTTCATGGTCGGCTGGGAGTTCACGGATGCGCTCCGCGTCGCCCGCCAGAAGCCCATCGAGAAGCCGATCAAGTATGCCGACTACGGCGTCAACATGCTGGGCGGCGGCCTGTTCGTCGCCAAGAAGACCGCCGCCGAGAAGCCGGCGCTGCTGCGCGGCTTCCTCGCCGCCACGGCGAAAGGCTTCGAGGAGGGGCTGAAGGATCCGGAGGCCGCCGTCGCCGCTCTCGTTGCGGCCCGCCCCGGCTCGGATCGCGAGTTGCTGCTCGAGCAGCTGCGCCGCACCCCGCCATACCTCCACACCAAGAACTCGGCCGGCAAGGGCTTTGGGTACATGGCTCTTGCAGATTGGGAACAAACGCTCGTGCTGATGAAGCAAGCGTTCGAATCGTTCAAGACCGAGCTGAAGCCCAGCGAGGTCTACACCGATGACTTCCTGCCCAAACAGTAGCGCGAACCGACGTCGCGTCCTGCCGCGGAGGCGCTAGGGCGCCGCCGTCGGCCGGCCAGTCCGAGCCCCGGCAAGGCCTCACGCCGGCAACGGTTTGCCCTCGCCGACGAGCGTCACGCGATGCATGACGCGGCGGAGATGCGCGTTGTCGAATGGCTCGACGGAATGCATCGTGCAGCGGTTGTCCCACATGACGACATCGTCCTTCGCCCAGACGTGGCGATAAACGTACTTTTCCGCGGTGGCGCGAGCGATCAGCTCGTCGAGCAGCGCACGGCTTTCAGCCGCCGCCATACCCTCGACCTCGACCATGGTGTGCGGTGACAGGAGCAGGCAGCGTCGGCGCGTAACCGGGTGGATTTGCACCAGCGGATGGCGCACTGGCGGCAGCGCGTCGTACCGGCCCTTATCGTGCTTCTTCGACAGCTCAGGAGACAGGCTCAGGATGTGGTCGTGATCGTGGATCACCCACCGGCCTTCAATCCGCTTCTTCATTGCGTCATCGAGATCGTCGTAGGCGGCATACATGTTGGCGAACAAGGTGTTGCCGCCGGCGTTGGTGATCTCCAGCCCATGCAGAATGGAACCCTTGCTGGGCACCTGGCGAAATGAGCTGTCGGTATGCCAGAGCCAGGACAAGTTGATGTACTGCCAGGCCGTCTCCCTGGCCGGAATGATGTTGCCGGCTTCGTCGACGTTGGAGACGCGATAGATTTCGGCATTGCGCGAGCTGCGGTGGGCAACCGATACGTGGACCTCCAACTCCCCGAAATTCCTGCCGAAGGCGATATGCTGCTCGTCCGTGATCGTCTGGCCGGGAAACACCAGCACCAGGTGCTTCATCCAGAGATCGTGGATCCGCGCGCGCGTCGACGGGTCCAAGGGTCGCGACAGGTCGAGTCCGCGCACCTCGGCGCCGATCAGGGCATGGCGGGCTGTCGCAGAGATCGGCCGCGCTTCGAGTCCTGCAATGGTCATGATCGCACCCTTTGTTCCAACCGGGCGACCACGATGCGTCCCGACGGGTAGAAATAGAAATGATATGATCTTCTGCTGTCCATAATCAGGTGTAATGCGATGCTCTCGCTTTCCGGCATGCAGGCGCTGGTCGCCGTGATCGAGGAAGAGTCCTTCACCAGGGCAGCCGAACGCCTGAACGCTACGCAGTCGGGCGTCTCCCAGCAGATCGCGAAGCTGGAACGACGGCTCGACGTGACCCTGCTGCAGCGCCGGCCTGCCGGCGTCAGGCCCACAGTGGCGGGCCAAACGCTCTACCGCAGAAGCGTCGCCGTGCTGGAGGAGATCGCGCGCGCCGAAGCGGAGGCCAGGAGCTACGCCGGCAGCCTGACCGGCACCATCAGGCTGGGGCTGATGCCAGCCCTGACGCGCAGCCTGATGGGGCCGGTGCTGCGACGATTCTCGAAAGAGCAGCCCAACCTCGCGGTCACCGGTGTCGAGGCGGTGAGCACCGAGCTGATCCAGCGCGTCAAGGCCGATGAACTCGACGTCGCCATCGTGCCGGTATTCGACGCCCCGCCCAGCCTGCGTTGCCGGGCAGTCGGCAGCTCTCCCGAGGTCCTGGTCGGTCGGGGGACGCGACATCCGCTGCACATGAGGCCCGTGTCGCTGGCGAAGCTGGGATCGATGAAGCTGATCCTGCAATCGGCCGGGAACATGCGCCGAGAGCGCATCCTGGCGCATCTGCGAGCGCGAGGAGTCGAGATCGCGAGCGTCATGGACCTCGATTCGATGTTCGGGACCCTCGAATATGCCGGAGCAAGCGACTACGTGACGGTGCTCCCTGCGATCATGGTGGTACCCGAGATCGAGCAGGGCACCCTTTGCGTCCGACCGATAAGCGACGACGGATTCACCCTCGATATGATGGCGATCGAGCCGAAGCGAAGGCCGGAAAGCCCGGCAATCGCCGCGCTTGTCGATGCGTTCGAAGCGCTGTTGAGCAACGGGCTGGTACGGCCGCGGTCGAGGAAGCAGCGGAAGCGTCGGCCTTGACGCTCGGACCGTAAGTTTAGCTCTTCTTGCGCCCTGCTGCCTTCGCGCGGGCCCCCGCCGGGGCCTTCTTCCTTGATCTGCCTTGATTGAACTCGATCGCAGCGCGGACGAGGGTCTTCAGCGCCCGCTCATCGACCTTGTCGCCTTCGAAGAAATCGATCGCCCGCCGCTGGTTGCCTTCGAGACCCGCGTTGAAGAGCTTGTCGGGATCCGGCAGCCGCGCGCCATAGTCGAAGGTGACCTTCACCTTCCCCTTGTGCGGGTTCGCGACGGCGATGATGCCGTCACGCGACCACAC
>JAEZHS010000062.1 GCA_023436825.1 Pseudomonadota bacterium
GTCGATCATCTCACGCTCCCAAGCACACAAGCGATAACGCCGATCGCGCGGCGCGGCTCTGTGGCCAAGAAGGAACCGGCACATGCCGGCAAAAGCCGTGGCGTTCATGCCACACGTGAGACCGGCCGGTGTCCTGAACAGCCGTCTGCATACGCGTCGCGAGGTGGTGACTCTGTGGCAAATGCCACCGAGTCAACTGCGCGTGCGACGTGCGACCGCACCCGCAACCGAGCAACCCTTTCGAGGGTCAGGCGCGCTGCGACAGTGGACGCTGACACAGGCCGACCTCACTCTGAGGAGGCCCGCAGGGCCGTCTCGAAGGGTGGGCTACATCGTCTTTGTTGCCATCCTTCGTGACGCCGCGCTGCGCGCGGCTCCTCAGGATGAGGTCATCTGTGGATCACTATTCAATGAACGCAGGCACTAGCGCCGCGTCGGATCGTCCGAGACCTGCACCAGGAGCTTGCCGAAGTTCCGGCCCTTGAGCAGGCCGATGAAGGCTTCGGGGGCGTTGTCGATGCCCTTCACGATGTCCTCGCGGTACTTGATCCTGCCCGTCTTCACCAGCGATGGGACTTCCTTCCAGAAGCCGTCCATGTCGGCGAAATGATCGGAGACGATGAAGCCGGTAACGGTGGCGCGCTTGATCAGCAGCAGGCGCCAGTCGGGACCGGGGCTGGGCTGCATCTCGTTGTAATGCGCGATCAGCCCGCACAGGGGCACGCGCGCGAAGTCGTTGAGCTGCGGCACGACGGCGGCCTGGACGGCGCCGCCGACATTCTCGAAATAGACGTCGATGCCCTTGGGGGCGGCGGCGCGGACCTCCTTGAACAGGTTGGCGCCGGCCGCGCGGTAGTCGACGCAGGCATCGAAGCCCAGCTCGCTGACGACGTAGTCGCACTTCTCCTTGCCGCCGGCGATGCCGACGGCGCGGCAGCCATGGACCTTGGCGAGCTGGCCGACCACCGAGCCGACCGCGCCCGAGGCCGCCGACACCACCACCGTTTCGCCCGCCTTGGGCTTGCCGATCTTCATCAGGCCCCACCATGCCGTCATGCCCGGCATGCCGAGCACCGACAGCGCCGCCGACAAGGGCGCGGCGTCGGGGTCGAGCTTCATCGACATGGCGCCGTTCGATACGGCGTGGCTCTGCCAACCCGAATATTCGACGACGTAGTCGCCTTCCTTGAACCTGGGGTTCTTCGACTTGATCACCTGGCCGACCGTGCCGCCGACCATGGCGTCGCCGAGATTGACGTTGGCGGCATAACCCTTGGCCTCGGCCATGCGGCCACGCATGTAGGGATCGAGCGACAGCCAGATGGTGCGCGACAGATACTCGCCGTCCTTCGGCTCGGGCATGGGCGCATCGACGATGTCGAAGTTGCTCGGCGTCGGCTCGCCCTGCGGGCGCGACTTCAAGAGCACGCGGCGGTTGGTGTTCGTCATTCTCGATCTCCGATAGTCAATCTGTGGAACTTTTGCGGCCGGCGTCCGTTTATCGCACGCCGCCAGGAGGCCTGTCTTGAAGCTCTCTCTCGTTCTCGTTGCCCTCATCGCCACTGCTTTTGCCCAGCCCGCACTGGCTCAGAAGGACAAGGACGATAAACCCGGCCGCGGCGGCGGCCCGGACAAGGCCATGCACGGCAGAGGCAACGACAACGCGCCCGGCCAAGGACAAGGCCAAGGACAGGGTGCGCGCGGCAACCAGCCGGGAGCACCAGGCAACGTCGTCGTCGCCGATCGCGACCGCAATGCCGTCTACACCTACTACCGCAATGACTTCGCGGCCGGGAACTGCCCGCCGGGGTTGGCCAAGAAGAACAACGGCTGCCTGCCGCCGGGCCAGGCCAAGAAGCTGTGGGCGATCGGCCAACCGCTACCCGGCACGGTCACCTTCTATCCTCTGCCCGGTCCGCTCCTGATGCAGCTCACGCCGCCGCCGTCCGGCTACCAGTATGTGCGGGTCGCCAACGACATCCTGCTGATGGCGATCGGCACGCGCATGATCACGGCGGCGATCGCCGACCTCAGCGCGATGTAGCGCAGGCTTTCAGGGAACACTCGCGGCACCTCGCGGTGCGTCCAACCGCTGACGATCGCCGTGGCCTGATGGCCGCGCGCGACAAGGCCCTTCATCAGCGACAGGAACGCCGCCTCCATGCCACCGACGGTCGAGCCGCCGGTGAAGAACAGGAACCTCACGAGCGCTCGTCGATCAGGTGGCCCAACAGCTCGGCGAGCGTCGCCGCCTGCTTGTCCGACAGGCGCTGGCCGACCGCGGCCTCGATGGCGCGGGCATAGACCGGCCACATGCGCCAGCGCATCGCGCGGCCGGCCTCGGTGACGGCAATGAGCTGGCCTCGCCCGTCATCGGCGCACGGCCGCCGCTCGACGTAGCCTGCGGCTTCGATGCGGTCGACCAGACGCGACAGGTTGTACTGCGCGAGCAGCATGGCCCGTTCGAGCTCGAAGGGCCGCAGGCCGTCCTTGCCGGCGCGTTCGGTCTCGAGCAGCACGTCGTACCAGGCGAGCGGCGGCAGCCCTGCCGCCTTCAGCGCGCCCTCGATCGCGCCCAGCGCCCGATGCTGCGCCTTCATCAGGCGGGCCCATGCCCGGATCGTCGCCTCGGACGGCTTGTCGCTCATGGCGCAGTTTACCTCGCCTTGACAGTATATGCATCTGCATTTATTTGAATGCAACTGCATTCAAACAGAGCATCTCATGTCTCCTTCCCTGACCCTCATCAGCCATCACCTCTGCCCCTACGTGCAGCGGGCCGCCATCTCGCTGGCCGAGAAGGCAGTGCCGTTCGAGCGCGTCCATGTCGATCTCGCCGACAAGCCGGCCTGGTTCCTCGACCTCTCTCCGCTCGGCAAGACGCCGGTGCTCAAGGTCGGCGACCGCGCCATCTTCGAGAGTGCCGTGATCCTGGAATATCTCGAGGAGACGCGGCCGCATCCGCTGCATCCGGCCGATCCTCTGCGGCGGGCCGAGCACCGCGCCTGGATGGAGTTCGGCTCGGCCGTCCTGGACGACATCGCCGGCCTCTATTCGGCCAAGGACGCGGCCTCGTTCCGGGCAAAAGCCGAGGCGCTGGCGGCGAAGTTCGCGCGGCTGGAAAACCGCCTGGGAGAAGGTCCTTGGTTCGATGGCGACTTCTCGCTGGTCGATGCGGTGTTCGGCCCGGTGTTCCGCTATTTCGACGTGTTCGACCGCATCGGCACGCTCGGGATCCTGGCCGGCAATCTCAAGATTGCCGCCTGGCGCAGCGCGCTTGCAGCGAGGCCGTCAATCAAGCAGGCGGTCAACACCGACTATGAGATCCGACTGGAGCGCTTTCTCGCTCAGCGCAATTCACATCTCTCGACCTTGATGCATTAGCCGGCTAAGACCCGGCGTAATGAAACGGACATATCTCTGCCTGCCCGGCGCCTGGATGGGCGCCTGGTCGTGGCGATTCGTGGTGGAGCGTCTGCACGCCGCCGGGCATGACGCCCGGGCCCTGCCCTTTCGCGGTGTCGGCGAGCGCGCCGCCGAGCTGTCGCCCGAGCTCGACAACGACGTGTTCGTGGCCGACATCGTGGCGGCGCTGGAACGGGACGACCTTTCAGACATTGTCCTGGTCGGCCACAGCTTCGGCAGCCTGATCGCCAGCCTGGTGACCGACCGCGTGCCCGAACGCATCGCCCATCTCGTGATCATCGACGGCGGCATCGCCCAGGATGGCCAGTCGATCTTCGGCCGCATTCCGGCTGCGATCGTCGCCAAGCGCAAGAAGCTGGTGACGGTGGTGAACGGCACCGAGGTCCTGCCCTTCGCGCCGGTCGGCAGCCTGATCATCGACGATCCCGAACTGGCGGCGTGGACGCATCGCCAGCTCACGCCGCATCCGGTGGCCTGCTACACCAAGCCGATCCGCCTGAACAATCCCGCCGGCAACGGGCGGCCTATGACCTACATCGCCTGCACCAGGCCGCGCTATCCGGTGTCGGCCGGCATGCACGAGAAGGTCCAGGCGATGCCGCACATCCGCTACCGGCCGATCGAGGCCGGCCACAACTGCATCATCTCCGCGCCCGACCTCGTGGCGAAGGAACTGCTGGAGATTCCGCGATGATTGCGCACGCGCCCCACCTCACCCTGAGGAGCGGCCTGGAGGGCCGCGTCTCGAAGGGTGGGATACAGTCCCTTCGCTTGCCCACCCTTCGAGACGCCACGCTGCGCGTGGCTCCTCAGGGTGAGGTTTTTGCGCAATGACGAACCAACTGATGATCCTGATTGCCGGTCCCTACCGCTCCGGCACCAACGACGATCCCGTGCTGATCCAGCGCAACGTCGACGCCATGGAGGACATGGCGCTGAAAGTGTTCCGGCGCGGCCATCTGCCGGTGCTGGGCGAATGGTTCGCCCTGCCGCTGTTGAAGCACGCCGGCTCGAAGAAGACCGGCGACGCGGTGTTCGACGAGATCTTCCATCCCGTGGCGCGCGAGCTGGTCGGCAAGTGCGACGCGGTGCTGCGCATCGGCGGGCCGTCGGCCGGCGCCGACGACATGGTCGCGACCGGCGAGCGGCTGGGCAAGCTCATCTTCCGCGACCTGTCGGAGATTCCCGAGCGCAGGCGCTGAGCGATGCGCAGCCCGTTCGCCATCGCCGTCAACGCGCTCGGCATCACGCAGATCACGGCGTGGGGTACCAGCTTCTATTGCCTGGGGGTGCTCGCCAAGCCGATCGCGACGGAGACCGGCTGGGCGACCAGCACGATCTTCCTGGGCTTCAGCGTCGCGCTGGTGACGATGGGCGTGATCTCGACGTCGGTCGGACGCCTGATCGACCGCATCGGTGGACGCATCGTCATGTCGGTCGGCACGGTGATCGTCTCGCTCGGCCTGTTTGCGCTGGCGCAGGTTCACGACGTCGTCCCGTATTTCGCGGCCTGGGTGGTGGTGGGCGTCGGCATGCGCTGCTGCCTCTACGACGCCGCTTTCGCCGCCCTGGTGCAGGTCGTGCCGAGCCGTGGCCGGGCAGCGATTTCCTATCTCACGCTCTACGGCGCCTATGCCTCGACGGTCTTCTGGGTGATCGGCCACTATCTCAACGAGGCCTATGGCTGGCGCGGCACGCTGATGCTGTTCGCGGCGATCAACCTCGTGATCTGTCTGCCGTTGAACTGGCTCGGCCTGTCCTGGCGCGAAACGGGCGCGGCGACCTCGACGGCCAAGGCCACCGCGTCGCCGTCCGAACCTACGGCGCTGCGAGGCCGGCAGCGCATCGTCGGCATCGCCCTCTTCGCCCTCATCATGTCCCTGAACGGGTTCGTGTTCGGCGTGATTTCGCTGCAGCTCGTGCCCCTGCTCGAAGCGGCGGGGCTGGCGGGTGCGGTCGCCGTGTGGGTCGCCTCGCTGAAGGGCCACGGCCAGTTCGGCGGTCGGCTCGTGGAAATTTTCTTCGCCAGGAACCTGAAGGCCATGACGGTGGCGCGTATCGCCATCGGCATCCTGCCGCCCTGTCTGGTGCTGCTGATGCTGGCGCAGGGCGAGCTCTGGCGACTTGTCGCGTTCACCCTGCTGCTGGGAGCCTCGCAGGGCGTGATCACCATCGTGCGCGGAGCCGTGCCGCTGGCGCTGTTCGGCGTCGAGGGTTACGGCGCCGTTCTTGGCCTGATTGCCACGCCGATCCTGCTGGTCAATGCCTTCTCGCCGGCGCTGTTCGCCCTGATCGTCGACCAGATCGGCTGGCACAACGGCTTCTACGTGCTGCTGGCCTGCTCGATCCTGACCTGGATCGCCATCGAATTGATGTCGCGCTGGTATGACTCTTCGCTGCGGGCGCGCCCCGCCCCG
>JAEZHS010000080.1 GCA_023436825.1 Pseudomonadota bacterium
CGCTGTCGCGCGCCTTCTGGGCGCGCTTCGCCGCCATCGACAACGTCGTGGCGATCAAGGTGGCGCCGTTCAACCGTTATCGAACGCTCGACGTGGCGGTCGGCATCGCCCAGGCCCATGCCGAGGAGCGCATCACGCTCTACACCGGCAACGACGATCACATCGTCGCCGATCTTCTGACCCCGATGGTCGTGCGCACCGGCAACCGCGAGGTGACCTTGCGCTTCCAGGGCGGCCTTTTGGGCCATTGGAGCGTGTGGACGCGCGGCGCGGTCGAGATGCTGGAGCGCCTGAAAGTGTCGGTGAAGGCCGGCGCCATTCCGCCGGAGATGCTGGCCCTCGATTCGTTCGTCACCGACTGCAATTCCGTCGTGTTCGACGTCGACCATGACTTCGCGGGCTGCATCCCGGGATGCCACGAGATCCTGCGCCGCCAGGGTCTGATGGCCTCGATCGAGTGCCTCGATCCGCACGAGACGCTGAGCCCTGGCCAGAGCGCCGGCATCGATCGCCTGTATGCGACCTACCCGGAGCTGAACGACGACGCCTTCGTCGCGGCCAACCTCGAGCGCTGGCGGAACTGACGTGGACGATCTCTTCGCGACCCACGATGCGCTTGCGGTCGCCCAACTGGTCAAGGCGCGCAAGCTTGGCGCGCGTGAACTGCTCGATGGCACACTGGGTCGGCTGCGCGCGCTCAACGCATCGCTTAATGCCATCACCGACTTCTACGAGGGCGCATTGCTCGAAAAGTCCGTGACGTCGGCGGGCGAGGGGCCGTTCCAGGGCGTGCCGTTCGTGGTCAAGCAGCTGATGGCCGATTGCGCCGGGACGCCGACGACGCTGGGGTCACGCTTCTTTGCCAAGGGGCCCGTCGCCCAGGCCGACAGCGCGGCGATCGCCCGCATGCGACGGGCCGGTCTCGTGATCGTGGGCCGCAGCAATACCAGCGAGTTCGGCCTGGCGCCGACCACCGAGCCGGCCTTCGGCGGCGCGACGCTCAATCCCTGGCGCAAGGACCTCTCGCCCGGTGGTTCGTCTGGTGGATCGGCCGCGATCGTGGCGGCGCGCGGCCTGCCGATGGCCCACGCCACCGACGGCGGCGGCTCGATCCGCATACCCGCGGCGCTCACCGGCCTGTTCGGCCTGAAACCGTCGCGCGGCCGCGTCAGCCTGGCGCCGATCGGCGAGACCCTGGCGGGCGCCGGCGCGCAGCTCGGCGTATCGATCTCGGTGCGCGACAGTGCGGCGCTGCTTGACGTCATCGCCGGCAGCGAGCCTGGCGACCCCTACACGGCGCCGGCGGCCGGTTCTTTCCTGGCGGCGACCGAGCGCGCGCCGGGCAAGCTGCGTATCGCCTTCATGCGGCATCCTGTCGGCGGCGAGGCGCTCGATCCCGCGCTGATCGCGGCAGTCGAGGGCACCGCGAGGCTTCTCGAAGAGCTCGGCCATCATGTCGAGGAAGCCTACCCGGCCTACGATGCCATGGCGGCCGGTGCTGCACTTGGCACGGTGATGGCGGCCAACACCTGGACCAACATCCAGATTCGCGCCAACGGTCGCGTACCGGGTCCGGACGACCTGGAGCCGGTGACGCGCCAGGCGGCCGAGCAGGGCCGCGCCATCGTCGCCGACGACTACATCCGTGCCGTACATACATTCCATCGCACCGGCCGCCAGCTTGGCGCGTTGTTCGAACGCTGCGACGTCCTTCTCTCGCCCACCATCGCGCGCGTCTCGCTGCCGCTCGGCACCGTTCGCATGGACGGCAGCGCCGATCAGTACCAGGCCGGGCTCGCGCCCATGGTGGCGTTCACATCGGTCTGTAACGTTGCAGGCGTGCCTGCGATGTCAGTGCCGCTCGCCTGGACCGATGATGGCCTGCCGATCGGCCTGCACTTTGCAGGCCGCTTCGGGTCGGAGGAGATGCTGTTCTCGCTGGCGGCGGAGCTCGAACGAGCTCGGCCATGGCGCGGCCGTCGGCCAACCAAGGGAGGCATCGCATGAGCGGCTGGATGCGTACGGTCATCATCGGCTTCGTCGCCGGCGCCTTGAGCGTTCTCATTTTCCATCAGCTCGGCTTCTGGCTCGCCAACGAGCTCGGCTACGCGCGGGCGGCGCTCTACAACATGCGCGGCGTGCCGCCGTGGGGCGTACCGGCGATCGTATCGTCGGCCTTCTGGGGCGGCCTCTGGGGCATCGTCGCGGCGTTCCTGGTGCCGAGGTTGCCGGGCGCATGGGGCGGCGTGCTGGGTTGGATCCTGTTCGCCGCCATCATCGTGGCGATCGTCAACTGGACCGTCGTGCTGCCCATCAAGAGCGGGCGGTTCAACATGCCCGGCATGCCGATCCTCGTCGTGCTGCCGCTGGTCTACGGCCTCTGGGGCTTCGGCATGTGGCTGATCGCCGGAGCGATGCGCTCGGCATTTCGCCGGCGTTAGGGGGAAACAATGAAGATCGTCGATGCCCAGGTGCACATCTGGGCGGCCAATACGCCTGAGCGCCCGTGGCCGGCGCGCGCCGAGCCGCATCGCGCGCCGCTCGGCAAGGAAGAGCTCTTGGCCGAGATGGACAAGGCCGGCGTCGACGGCGTCGTCATCGTGCCGCCGTCATGGGAGGGCGATCGCAACGACGTGGCGCTCGACGCCACGGCGAGCCATCCCGATCGCTTCTGCGTCATGGGCCGCCTCGATCCCGACGCGCCCGGCGCACGGGACCAGATCGCCACTTGGAGGAGGCAGAAGGGCATGATGGGCATGCGCTTCACCTTCCACACCGAGATCCTGCGCCAGCCCCTGCTCGACGGCCGCTTCGACTGGGTGTGGGGCGAGATGGAGAAGGCGGGCATTCCCGCAATGGTCCTGTTCCACCACGAGTACATGCATCTCGCCGACAAGATCGCCGAGCACTACCCGGGCCTGCGCCTGGTGCTCGATCATCTCGGGCTGAAGAGCGCGAAGGACGTGAGCGAAGCCACCAACTTCGCCACCCTCGACAATGTGCTGGCGCTCGCCAAGCGACCCAACGTGGCGGCCAAGGTTTCGGCCATGCCGTGCTACGCCGCCGACAAGAGCTATCCCTTCCGATCGGTGCATCCCTACATCCGCCGCGTCTTCGACGCCTACGGACCCAGGCGCACCTTCTGGGGTACGGACTGGTCGCGCCTGCCCTGCAGCTATCGCCAGGGCGTCACCATGTTCACCGAAGAGATGCCCTGGCTGAAGGGCGAGGACCTCGAATGGGTCATGGGCCGCGGCGTATGCGAATGGATCGGATGGAGGACTTGATGCGTCGGCGCGGTGTTCTGCTCGGCGCTGCCGCCGCGAGCCTCGCGGCGCCGGCCGTGGCGCAGCAATTCCCCTCGAAGCCGCTGCGTCTGGTCGTGCCCTATTCGCCGGGCGGCGGCGCCGACACGACGGCGCGCTTGATCGCGCCCAAGCTGCAGGACGTCCTTGGCCAGACCGTGGTGGTCGACAACAAGCCGGGGGCAGGCGGCACGATCGGCGACGACTTCGTCGCCAAGTCGGCACCCGACGGGCACACGCTGCTGATCGGCGCCTTCGCCCATGCCGTCAATCCGTCGCTGATGGCGAAGATGCCGTTCCGCACGCCCGACGATCTCGCGCCGATCTCGCTGTTGGTCACGGTGCCGGAGCTGCTGGTGGTGACGCCGTCCTTTCCCGCCAGGACGGTCGCGGAGCTGGTGGCAATGGCCAAGGCCGAGCCCGGCAAGCTCTCCTACGCCTCATCGGGAAACGGCAGCGCCCAGCATCTCGCCGCCGAGCTCTTCAAGATGCGCACCGGCACCGATATCCAGCACGTGCCCTATAAAGGCGGCAGTCTGGCCGTCGCCGATGTCGCCGCGGGCCACGTGCCGTTCTACTTCGGCAACATGAGCTCGGCGCTGCCGCAGGCGCGCGCCGGGCGGGTGAGGGCGCTTGCCGTCACCAGCGCGCAGCGCTCGCCGGCCGCGCCCGAGGTCCCGACCATGGCCGAGGCCGGAGTCACCGGCTGCGAGATCTCCGAATGGAACGCCCTTTTAGCACCCGCCGGCACGCCGCCGGCGACGATCGAGCGACTGCATGCCGACGTCGCGAAGATCCTGGCGACGGCCGATATCAAGGCCGAGTTCGCCGATCTCGGCGCCGATGCAATCGGCTCGACGCCCCCGGAACTTGCAGCCTTCCTGCGCGGAGAGATGGCGAAGTGGGCTGAAGTCGTGAAGGTCGCGAACATCAAGATCGAGTAGTCGCACTCAGGGAACCTACCCGCTCCTTGTGCCTTGAATCGGACGACGGTCCGTCACCATGTTGACGGGACTCACCTTGCATTTGGATGGAGGATGGTAGTGCTTGGATCCAAGCGGACGATTCCATTCTGGCGGGCGAAGCGTCCGCTTCTCTCCCTCGAGCGCGCATTGGAACCGCTGCGGCAGATTCGCGGCGGCGTGGCCGCGCCGGCGCCTGCTCTGGTCCAGGCGCGCGCCCGCAGCCGGCTGGCGGCTGGGGCGAAGAAGCTCGGCCGGTTCCCTGAAAGATAGTCAGCGTATTCCTGAGGTGGCGAAGGCCGATACGAGCTGTCGCTGCGCCATCAGGTAAAGCCGCACCACCGGCAAGGCGGCGAGCAGTGCGGTCGCCATCAACGGGCCCCATTCGCCGCCTTGCTCACCCGTCCCGGAGGCGAAGCCGCCGGTACAGACACGGCGAGCTTACCGATCGTGATGGCGCTCGCGACCACGACAGAATTCACGAACCAGGTCCCAACGGGATGCAGCCGGAAGGCGGCGGTGAAATTGCCGAGGGTCGCATTGTCGGGCCAAAGCGACATCGTCCCACGGAACACGTCCTGCGGCGGCGCGAAGGCCGTACGCAGCATCCAAACCAGCGGGAACAGCGTCGCCAGGCAGGCGATGATGAAGGCGGCGTGCAAGGCCAGCTGACCTGCACTTTGCTGGGACCGCGCGTCCCCGCGCGCTCATGAGCACGCGAGGTCGCGCGCGGTCCGGAAGATCATGAGAAGACGCGTCCCGAACAGCGTCAGTCGCAGTGGACATGACGCTCCTCGAACTGGAACTGCGCCCAGGTGACGCCGGCGATGATGGCGGCGATCAGCACCGCGACCGCGGCAGCCTCGCCGAATTGGAAGTGGCGAAAGCCGCGCTCGTAGAGGAAGTAGAGAAGGTTGCTCGAGGTGCGGTAGGGCCCGCCTTCGGTCGGCACGTCAACGGCGCCGACGATCTCGTCGAGCACGACGATGATCGTGGTCACGAGGGTGCAGAATAGGGCCGGCGAGATCGGCGGCGACTCGATGTCGATGGCCTGGCGCAGCGCGCCCGCGCCGTCAATGCGCGCCGCTTCGGTGACGTCGGTCGGCACATTGGCGAGCGCGGCCAGGAGATCAGCAGGTTCAGCCCAAAACTCTTCCAGAAAGCGACGGCAATGACGCTCGTCGGCATCGCTCAGCCAGCGTTGCGGCGAGCGTTCCGTTGCCGCGCTGTGCAACTCTCCCGCGAAGCGGGGAGGTGCCGCCGTTTACGAGGGCACCTCCCCAGCGAGGCAGGCAGGAAAGCGATGGGCGGTCGAAACCATCAACGGCTGTAACCGCCGCGGTCCCGGCCATAGCCGCTGTCGTACGGGGCTCGTTGGTCGCGAGGGGCTTGTGCCTGCTGCCGCGCCTCGTCGTTGCGGCCGCGCTGGTAGCCCCGTTCGTAAGCCTGTCGGACGGCGTTGTCGCGATCCTGGTTGCCATTGAGCAGGCCGCCCAACGTCTGCTTCCAGTCCGGTGCCTGCTGGGCGGTGGCTGGGACAACGGCAGCGGTCGTCAAGGTCAGGCCGGCGAGTGTGGCGATAAGGTGACGGTACATGGTTCACTTCTCCCTATGTGGAAGGCATCACAAAAGGAAATGCCTCCGCCCGTGGTCGGTTGCCTCCGCGCGCAAGGCCGCCGGCCAGCGGGTGCCGATGCGATGTCGCGCCAGACGCCACGTCGTGCCGTAACGCGCCGCGCGCTGCTGGGAGCCTGTCTCTGGGCCGGCACGTCGCAGACCCTGCCGGGCTGCGGCTCGACGCCGTCGCCGACCTATCGGGAAGCATCTGGTGACGGCGTCCCGATCTATGTGATCGCCGCCGGCTGGCACACGGAGATCGCTCTTCCGGTTCACGCCATGCATGATCCGTTGCGGGCGGTTACGCCCGATTTTCCAGGCGCCCGGTACCTCTCGTTCGGTTGGGGCGACCGCAACTACTACATGTCGCCCGCGCCCACCGTCGGCGACGCGATGAGTGCGCTGTTCCCGGGACCGGCGGTGCTCCTGGTGACACCGCTGTACCAGGCGCCGCGGGACTCGAGACCCACTGCGCAGGCGTTCGAACTCCGCTTGTCGACGGCGGGGCCCGACCGACTGTCGAACTACCTGTGGGCGGCGTTCGAAAAGTCGGGCGACGGCACGACGCGCCGCCTCGCCGCCGGCCCTAAGCCCGGGAGCGCTTTCTATGCCGCGACAGGGACGTACAGCTCGAGCTACACCTGCAACACCTGGACCGCAGAAGGCCTGCGGGTCGGCGGGGTACCGGTGACCTCGACGGGCGTCGTTTTTGCCGGCCAGTTGACCGATCAGCTCCGGTCGTTGAGCGCGCGTTGAGGCCGGTCATGGTGGTGAGCGCGTGGCATTGACTGTGAGCCGCCCTACACCGGCAGGTAGGCCAAGCCGCATGCTTGACGCGGCTTGGCCTCAATAGCCTCCGAAAAATCTCGCCCGAGATCAAGCGAGGTCGAAGCGGTCGGCGTTCATCACCTTGGTCCACGCCGCCGCGAAGTCGGCCACGAACTTCGCGTGCGCGTCGTCGGCGCCGTAGACTTCGGCAAGCGCGTAACTCGGAGTTCGAACCGAAGATGAGGTCGACACGGGTGGCGGTCCATGTCGGTTTGCCGTTCGCCCAGGACGCGCAGGCCGCCGACGAGAACTGTCATCTCCGACGCGGTCAGCGTCTTGGCCTTGGCAGCCGAGCGGAACAGGGTGGCGAGATCGTTGAAGCCCTCAACGTCGCGGTCGGAAAGGCCGAAGACGGTCGGGACTCTGAGCCCGCCGGCCAGGCCCGACGGACGGTACAAAGCTTCGCCTATGAGCTCATGGCCAGGACTGGCCGCGTCACCGTCTCCGAGCCGCCGCCCCAGATCGGCAGGTACGTCATCTTGTAGCCCGCACCGCCTGCGAGGATGGGATGGATGGCCTCGGCGGAGCGCGCAACACCCTGGCCCTGCTCGAACACGTATCGCTGCACGCGCAAAAGATCCCAGCCGTCGTGCCGCACGATCTTTTCTGCCATTTCCAGCGGCAGCAGGAAGACCTGCTCGCCGCGCTCGTTCTTGCGGTGCACGCTCGACATGACGATGCCGGCACGCATGCCCTCGACGATGGGCGAGAGGATGGCTTCGGGCGTGGCGCCTTCGCCGTCGCCCGGCAGCACTTCGGCGGTGCCTGAGACGCCCATCACGGTGACGGCGCTGGCGTCGGCGCCGAGACCGCGGCGCGCGGTCAGGGTGGGGAAGGGGCCATCGTTGCGCTCGGCGAAGCAGAACGTGTACTTGCCGGGCTGGCCCATGGTCGCCATGTCGCCGGTCTCGGCGCGCGCGCCGCCGATGTTGCGCAGGCAGAGCTGCAGGGCTCGGCCGATGCTGGCGTTGGCGCGATTGCCCGGCCCCAGGCAGTTGGTGCCCGCATTGATGCCGAGCTTGCGCGCGATCGGTCCGTGCACGCACAGCGCCACGCACGCCGTGCCGGTCGTCGTGGCGATGCCTAAAAGGTTGAAATCGGGTTCGAGGATCGCTGCGCAGGCCGCCAGCACCACCGGCAGCTCGGCTGGCCGGCAGCCGGCGATGACGCATTGGTAGGCGACGGCGTCTGGTGTGATGTCGCCGAACATTGGCGGCATCATCCCGTGGGACTCGCCGCGGCCGGCGACACCGGCCACCATTGCCTCCAGGCGCCGCCGCGTCGGCGGCACCAGGGGCAGCCCATCCGACAGTTCGGCGTCGGCCAGGATCTGCTGTGCGTTCTCCCAGCCGGTCGGGTCATCGACGACCGGCCAGCCGCACCACTCCGTCATCCGGCAATCCGGACGCAGGAGACCGTCGTGCCGCCGAACGACGGGATGAAGGCCGAGTGCTTGCCCGGTCCGCCGGCCACGGTGATGTGGATGTCGGCGGCAGAGCGGCCGATGGTGAACCAGTCGCCGTCCGGCATGTGGCCGGTGCTGGTGTAGGTGTCCTGGTTCTCCTTGGAGATGCGCGAGACATGGATGCGCGAGCGCTTGAACAGCTCCTCGCGGATGCTGTCGATCGTGTAGCCGTCGCGCTTCAGCGTCTGGGCATGCTCTGGGCCGATGATCACCAGCATCGGGCCCTTGCCATAGACGGTGTTGGCGCCCGGCGTCGACATCGAGCCCGCGAAGGTGGTCAGGAGGCCGTCACCGGTCGTGCTGCCGTGGTCGTTGAGATTGTGCGGGCCTTCGCCCGACATCACCGTCACCACGCTGTCGGTCGGCGCGAAGCCGCGCTGCACGTGGTAGGGCGTCCAGGGATTCTCTTCCTCGTTCTCGCCGAAGCAGAAGGTGAACTTGGCGGGATTGCCCTGGGTCGAGCGGTCCATCTCACCGGGCTTGGCGCCGGCGATGTTGAGCAGCATGAGGCCTAGCGCCCGGCCGATGGTGGCGTTGGCCTGCCAACCCTGGCCGAAGCAGTTCGAGCCGCAATTGATGTTGAGCTGCTTGCGGATCGGGCCGCTCACCATCACCACGGGCGCGCACGAATGCGTCGTCGCCAGCGAGCCGTGCAGGTTGTACTCGGGGTCGAGCACGGCGCGCAGCGCCGCCGTCACCACCGGGAAGTATTCCGGCTTGCAGCCCGCCATCACTGCATTGGCGGCCATGCTCTGCAGCGTCGGCACGACCTGGCGCGGCGGCACCGGCGGGATCGGCCGGTTGTCGCCACGCACGGTGTCGACGAACTTCGCCACCTTCGCCTCGGTGGGCACGTAGAGCGGCATGCCGTCGCTCCAGCCCTGCGCGACGGCGAAGTCGTTGAAGGCCTCGACATCCATGTCGTCGATGTCGATCACTTCCTGCTCGGAGATGTCCTTCATTTCGCCGTTGCCTCGGTCAGTCCCTTGGTTGCCGCTTCGATGCGCTCGCGCAGTTCGTCGGCGTTCAGGCCGCCGATGGGATGCTTCACGACGATCAGCCGCGGTTCAACCTTGCGGGCCTTGGCTTGCGCCAGGACCAGCGGCTTGAATGTCTCAGTGGCGATCACGTAGGCCGTGATGCCGCGCTTCTCGAGTTCGATGCTGTCGTGGAAACTCCACGATGAACAGCTTCCTC
>JAEZHS010000150.1 GCA_023436825.1 Pseudomonadota bacterium
CCACCTTTCCTGTCCCCACAACGGGCCCTCGCTAGGCCGGGGATGACAATGTGGGCGTTCCCCGGGTCTAGCGTTTCACCACGGCGACCTTGTTCTCCTGGGATTCGACGACGTTCATCGCCCTGAAGCGCGCCACCGCCTCGGCATGGAAGGCGCGCTCGGCGGGGCCCGCCTCCTCGATCGGTCGGCGCTCGTCGTCGAAGTTGCCGTACGTGTCCTTGCCACGCACCAGCATGGCGGTGACGCGGTTCCGCGACGTGCAGTGCGCCCAGGTCGGGATGTAGCTGATGCCGAGCCCGATGCGGCGGTCGTGTGAGCGGTTGGGCCGAGAGTTGTGCACCAGATGGGTGTGGTGCAGCGAGAACTGGCCGGCCTTCACCGGCATGAAGGCCGTGCGTTGGCGGTCGACGTCGACGGCGAGCGTCTGGCCGCGCGACAGCAGGTTTTCCGTATCCTGCAGCTCGGCGTGCGGCAGCTGGCCGAGCTTGTGCGAGCCCGGCACCACCTCCATGCAGCCCGCCTCGATCGGTGCGTCGGTCAGCGCCACCCACGCCGTGACGTGGCAGGCCGGCTCGAGCGCGAAATAGGTCGCGTCCTGGTGCCAGCTCACATAGGCGCCCGAGCCCGCGTCCTTCGGCCAGACGGTGAGATGGAACAGGCGGATGTTCGGGCCGATCAAATCCTCGACCGCGTCGAGCACCTCGGGCGAGTGCACGATCTCGTCGACCCAGGGAAACAGGAGATGCGGCTTGAAATTGTGACCGCGCGTCATCTTCCGGCCTTCGGCATGCTCGAAGGCTTCCATCCTGTCGCGCCAGGCGCGCGCCCGTTCAGGGGAGAAGGCATCGACCGGACAGACGAAGCCGTCCCGCTCGTAGCCGGCGACCTGTTCTGGTGTGAGCTTCTTGTAGGTTTCCTGGGGCATCAGTGCGCCGTCCAGCCGCCGTCGACGAACAGCAGCGTCCCTGTCACGAAGGAGGAATCGTCACTGGCCAAGAAGAGCGCGGCGCGGGCCACCTCCTCCGGCGTGCCGATGCGGCCCATGGGATGGCGATGCTTCCAGAAGGCCTTCATTGCCTCGGGATCGGCATAGCGCTTGAGCGACCGCGCCGGCATCGGCGTGTCGATGACGCCCGGCATCAGCGCGTTGACGCGAATGCCCTGAGCGGCGTGATCGACGGCCATGGTCTTGGTGAAGGAGGCGATGGCGCCCTTGGAGGCGACGTACGCGGCGTTCTTGCCCGGGCTCGACTGGGCGAGTTGCGAGCCGATGGTGACGATGGCGCCAGAGCGGTTCTCGATCATCGACCTGATGGCGTAGTGGATCCAGAGATAGGTGCCCTTGACGTTGACCGCGAAGGTGCGGTCCCAGGCTGCTTCCTCGATCGTGTCGACCGTACCGCCCATCGACACGCCGGCTGCGGTCAGCAGCACGTCGATGCGGCCCCATTTCTCGATCACCCGATCGACGCCGGCGCGCGCCTCGGCGTCGCTGCTGACGTCGGCCGGGATGATGATGGCGCTGCCGCCGGCCGCCTCGATGTCGGCCGCGACCTGGCCCAGCCCTTCCTTGTCCTGATCGACCAGGGCGAGCTTGGCGCCTTCGGCGGCGAACAGCCGCGCCGAGGCGGCGCCGATGCCCGACGCCCCGCCCGTGACGATGGCGACGCGATCCTTGAGTTTCATGGCGGCGAGCTTAGGCGCGACCCGCCGGCTTGTCAGCGCGGTCGTCTCCGCAGCGGTCGGCGTTTTCGCTCCGCGCGGCGTGCCAGCATGTTCAGCGCCTCGACCAGGGCGGAGAACGCCATGGCGGCGTAGATGTAGCCCTTGGGCACCTTCACGCCCACGCCGTCGGCGATCAGCGTCATGCCGATCATCAGCAGGAAGCTCAGCGCCAGCATGACGATGGTCGGGTTCCTGTTGATGAAGGCGGCCAACGGATCGGCCGCCAGCAACATCATGGCGACGGCGATCACCACGGCCGCGATCATGATCGGCAGGTCGTCGGTCATGCCGACCGCGGTGATGATGCTGTCCAGCGAGAACACCAGGTCGAGGACCAGGATCTGGCCGATCACGCCCAGCACGGTGGCCTGCACGGCCCGTCCTGCGGCCTCGGTGTCGTAATCGACCGTGACATGGTCGTGGATCTCGCTGGTCGCCTTGTAGATCAGGAACAGGCCGCCTGCGATCAGGATCAGGTCGCGCCAGGAGAAGCCGTGGTCGAACAGTGAGAACAACGGCGTCGTAAGCTGCGCGACGTAGGCAACGCCGCTCAGCAGGCCGAGCCGCAGGATCACCGCAAGTCCTATGCCGATGCGACGGGTGCTCGAGCGCTGATGCTCCGGCAGCTTGTTGCTCAGGATGGAGATGAAGATCAGGTTGTCGATGCCCAGCACGACTTCCATGACCACCAGCGTCACCAGCGCCGCCCAGGCATTGGGATCGCGGACGAGGACCATGATTTCTTCCAGCATGCCGCCACCATAGGTCAAGGCAGCCCAGCGCCAAGAGTCCTTTCCTTTTGCCGGGCGAGCGGTTAACCGGGTTGACATGAGTCCGCCCGCTTCGGCCGCGCGGCCGCTGCCGGCGCGGGCCTCGACTTTGGCCATCGTGCTGTTGTCCGTGGCGGCGTTCGCCTCCGCCGCCAACATGCGCGTCATCGATCCCCTGCTGGTGCAGCTTGCCGCCACCTTCGGCGTCAGCGTCGGCGCGGCCTCGATCGCGGCCACTTCCTTCCTGTTCGCCAACGGCGTGTTCGTGCTGGTGCACGGCCCGTTCGGCGACCGCTACGGCAAGATGCCGGTCGTCGCCATCGCCTGCCTCATGGCGGCGCTGTGCTGCCTGCTGAGCGCGACGGCGGAGTCGCTCGCCTGGCTGACGATGGCGCGGTTCCTGACTGGCGTTACGAGCTCCGCCATCATTCCGCTCGCCATCGCCTGGCTCGGCGACAATGTCAGCTACGAGCGGCGCCAGGCGACCTTGGCCCGTTTCCTGACAGGTCAGACGCTCGGCCTGATGACGGGCGCCGCGCTGGGCGGTGCTCTCGGCGACTGGCTGGGCTGGCGCTCGGTGTTCTGGGTGCTGGCGGCGATCTACGTCACGGCGGGCGGCGCCCTGTTCGGCGTCATGCGCGCCCATCCCGATGTCGCGCGGCCGACCGGCAGCCAGCAGGGCTCGATGATCGGCCAGATGCTGAAAGTGCTGCGGCGGCGCTGGGTGATCACGGTCGTGCTGGTGGTGGCGCTGGAGGGCGGCGCCTTCTGGGGCGCCTTCACCTTCGTCGGCGCCGACCTGCATCAGCGCTTCGACATGGGCTTCGCCGCCATCGGTGTCGCAGTCGCGGCGTTCGGCGCGGGCGGCTTCGCCTATGTGATGGTGGCGCCGCAGCTCGTGCGCCTGCTCGGCGAACGCGGGCTTTGCATCTGGGGCGGACTCGGCCTGGGGGTCGCCATCGCGCCCATGGCGCTGGCGCCCACCGCCGAGGCCGTGTTCGCGGGCATCGTGCTGTCGGGCGTGTCCTTTTACATGCTGCACAACACGCTGCAGACCCACGGTACGCAGATGGCGCCGGAAGCGCGCGGCGCCGCCATGGCGCTGTTCGCGCTCTGCCTGTTCGTCGGCCA
>JAEZHS010000241.1 GCA_023436825.1 Pseudomonadota bacterium
GGCATGATCTTCGTGCCCTGTGAGCGCGGCATCAGCCACAACGAGGCCGAGAACGCCACGCCCGCCGACCTCGCCGCCGGCGCGCGCGTGCTGGTCGAGGTGCTGGAAGAATTGGCCAATCGATGACTGTCGAAGGAAGCATTGTGAAAAAGAAACTTGAGCAAGACCTCGTCAGCATCCTCTCCGACCTGATCGCCCTGCCGAGCCCCTACCCGCCCGGCACGTCGGTCGAGATCTGCGCCTATGCGGCCAAGCGCCTGAAGAAGGCGGGCTACAAGGTCGAGATCGCGACCAGGACCAAGGGCGTCGACAACGTCGTGGCCCGCATGAAGGGCAAGGGCAAAGGCCCGGTGATCGCCTTCAACGCCCATGTCGACACGGTGGGCGTGGGCGAGCGCGCCAATTGGAAGAGCGATCCCTACAAGGCGCTGGTCAAGGGCGGGCTCGTCTACGGGCTGGGCGCCGGCAACTGCAAGGGCAGCATGGCCGTGCAGATCTGGCTCGCCGAGGAGATCGCCCGTCGCGGCGGCCCGCAGAAGGGCGAACTGATCTTCACTTTCGTGGCCGACGAGGAAAATCTCGGGCCCGACGGCATGGAATTCCTGCGCAAGAGCGGCCGCGTGCGGCCCGATGCGCTGATCCTGGGCGCGCAGACCGAGAACAACCTGATCGTGGCCGAACGCGGCGTGATGTGGGCCAAGATCACCACCAAGGGCCGCGCCGCGCATGCCGGCAATCCGGCCGGCGGCGACAACGCCATCCTGCGCATGATGCGTCTCGTCGGTGCGCTGCAGGCGCATTACGACAAGGCGCTATCCAAACGGGTGAAGGGCGCCATGAAGTCGACGGTCAATGTCGGCATGTTCCATGGCGGTCACAACACCAACGTCGTGCCCTCGGCCTGCACCGTCGAGATCGATCGTCGCCTGCTGCCCGACGAGAAGGTGAAGGACGCATTCAAGGAGCTGAAGGCGGTGATCGACAAGGTCGGCGAGCCGAAGAACATGTACTCGGTCGAGTTCCTGACCGGTACCAACGGATTCTTCGCGCCGGAGAGCGGCCAGGCCGTCGCCGCGTTCGAAGCCGTCGTGAAGCAGCAGACCGGACGCAAGGTGAAGTTCCTCAACGCCACGGGCGTCAGCGACGGCCGCTACTACGCCGACGACGGCATCGAGATCATCAACTTCGGCCCGGGCTCGGGCGCGCAGGGCCATGCCGCCAATGAATCGGTTCCGATCAAGGAGATGGTCGAGGCGGCGAAGATCCAGCTGGAAGTCGTGGAGCGGCTGACAGGATGAGCCATTGAATCAGTCGCAATGAATCGGCGCTGAGATTCAGTTGGAGCCGGCGTCCATTGGGCGCTAGGTTCCGGACATCCAATCACCAATGCACGAGAGGGAGCAGGGTCCATGACGACAGTTGCGCGTCCTGGCGGCGGATTCCGTCGGCCATCGACACTGCGACTCGCCTTGACTGCCGCTTGCCTGCTCGGCCTTTCGGCCATGGATGCCGCCGCGCATGTTCGGACGCCGGACTTCAGCCGCCTCGATCGCAATTTCGAGGGCTTCCTGCCGGAGCGCGACAGCCGCAGCCGCTTCGATCCTCGCGCCGAGCCAAAGGACGTTCCGGCCACGACCGGCCAGGCCTGCAGCTTCTCGCGCGATACGAAACGATCGGCCGACGAAGCCATCCTCGCAGGCAGCGTGTTCGATGCGCCGCCGATCTCCGAGGTGGGCCTGGCGAGCGTGCGCGCTATCGGGTCGGCCAACCAGGAGATACTGTCCCTTCTCGAGTTTTTCCCGAACGCTGCAGACGCCGTTCGCGTCGGCCAGGGTGCGACGCCCGACGGCGCTCCCTGCCCGCTCTACATTTCCATCGGTGCAGAGGGCGCCGACGCGCAGACCTTCTGGCGCTTTGCGCCGGATGACGAACCCGAGGGCTGGTTCGACGAGGACGGCAAGCGGCTGGGTGCCGCCCTGGCCCTGCCGAGGCCGGGCTCGCGCATGTCATCGCCCTTCGGCCCGCGCCGCTACTACGGGCGCCCGTCGGGCGGCGGCTTCCACGACGGCATCGATTACGAGGCGCGCATCGGCCAACCGATCCTCGCAGCCGCCGACGGCATCGTCGAGTTGCGCGGCAGCCACTTCGAATATGGCCTCACCGTAAAGATCCGGCACGCCGCGCAGTTCACGACGCTCTACGCTCACATGGCGCGCTTCGCCAGCGACATCGCCGTGGGCAGCCGCGTCAGCAAGGGCGACGTCATCGGCTATGTCGGCATGACCGGACGATCGACCGGCGCGCACCTGCACTTCTCGACCATCGTCAACGGCAAGTTCTCCGATCCTGCGCCGTACCTGTCGAGTGACGGAGGGCGCGCCCTGAAGGCCCGGACCCTCGTCGACTTTCGCCAATGGCAGGACGATGTACGGGCCGCCGTGAAGCAGATGCGCGACCGCCAGCGGCGTGCCCCCGTTCAGGATGACGACTGGACGAGCCGGCTGTGACGCCCGCGTTTTTCGCGACGGGGTGACAGCCGTTTCGTCGAGCCACCGCCTACCATTGAAGGAGGACCGCCATGCCGATCTATGAACGAGGCAAAGTCCGCATTCATTACCAAGAGATGGGCGCAGGCTTTCCGCTGCTGGTGATCCCGGGCGGCGGGCTCAACTCGACGATCGCCGGGCTCGACACCAGCCATCCGTTCAACGCCATGAAGGAGTTCGCCAAGGACGGCTTCCGCTGCATCGGCGCCGACCTGCGCAACGCCAATGCCGGGCAGTCGTCGGGGCCGCTCGAGATCGACCGGCCGTGGGACTCCTTCACCGACGATCACATCGGCCTGATGGATCACCTCGGCATCGATAAGTTCATCGTCCTGGGCTACTGCATCGGCCAGCCGTTCATCTGGAACCTGATCAAGCGCGCGCCCAATCGCGTCGTCGCCGCCGTGCTGACGCAGCCGAGCGGCCATCGGCCGGAGCTGCCCGACCAGTTCTACCAGAACAACATGAACAACTGGGGCCCGGCCTTCGCCGCGCGGCGGCCCGACGTCACCATGGACCAGGTGAGCCAGTTCCTCGCCAAGATGTACCGCGCCAACCCCGACTTCGTGTTCACCGTCAGCCGAGATTTCGTGCGCAACTGCCAGATCCCCATCCTGGTGCTGCCCGACGACATCCCGCCGCATCCCTACGCCGTGGCGATGGAGGTGGCGATGCTGGCGCCCAACTCGCAGGTCAGCATGTATCCGTGGAAGGACGTGCCGGAGAAGATCCCGCTGGCGGTGCGGCACATCCGGACGTTCCTGAAGGCCAACCGGCCGGCGACCGCGGCGATGGAGCAGCGCGCGGCGGCGGACTGATCCATCGCGCGGGCCAGGCCCACTCTCGCCGGGCCCGCCAACAAGCTTCTGATGAAGACCGCCTCAGGCCGTCTTGGCCTTGAGCTCGTCGAGCTGCATCTTCGCGCCCGCGATCATGCAGGACAGGTCGGACGTCAGCATCACCATGTCGAAGCCGCGCTTCACGGCGCCGGCCGCGAACGCAGCACTTGCGCAGTGCATGACGCACTTGATGCCGGCCTTGTGAGCCGCCGCCAGGATCTTGTCGCAGGTGGCGAGATGGAGCGGATCCGGGTTGTCACCGCGCGGCGCCAGTCCCAGGGCGAACGACAGGTCGGCCGGCCCGATGTAGACAGCATCCAGGCCAGGCGTGGCGCAGATGGCATCGAGGTTGGCGAGGCCCTCCTTGGTCTCGATCATGGCCATGACGACGATCTCGTCGTTGGCATGGGCCACGTAGTCGGCGCCGCCGTAGTGGACGGCGCGCACGGGTCCGGAGGAGCGCATGCCGACCGGCGGATAGCGGCACGCGGCAACCGCCATCGCGGCTTCCTTGGCGGTGTTCACCAGCGGCACGATGATGCCGTAGGCGCCGAGGTCCAGGGCCTTCATGATCGCCGCCGGCTCGTTCCACGCGACGCGCACGACCGGAACGGTGTCCGTCTGCGAGATCGCCTGCAGCATCGGCGCGACGTCCTTCATTTCAGCCGTTCCGTGCTGCAGGTCGACGCACAAGGCATCGAAGCCCTGACGCGCCATGATCTCGGCGCTGAACCCGTGGGACACGGAAAGCCAGCCCAGCGTCGCGCATCGCCCGTCACGCCAAATCTGCTTGATCTTGTTCTGTCGCATGGTCGCATCTCTCTTTTGTTCTTCGATTCCACGAACGACAGGATTGGGCCCGATCAATCGATCCTTTTCAACACCTATGAGGCTCGACCGCGCCGCGCGCTGCAGGAGAGCGGTGGTCGCGAGCCAACTCGATTATCGAAAGCACAGCCCCCCCGTTGCCGACGCCGCGGGTCTCGTCGGCGAACGGAGGTGCTGGGTTCCGGCGGCGCTAGTGGGACGCCGGAGGGGCAGCTGGTACGCCCGAGTCGGTGCAAGGCGTGCCGACATACATCATCTTTTCGGTCGACCACGTCTCAGCACCGCAGTTGGAAGCGCCCGCCTCGGTCGCTGCCTTTGGAGCGGCTGCCTGCTCACGCGACGGGAGGCTGACCTTGTTGGCACGCAGCTTCTGCTCCAGCACGGGAATGCCGGCCGCGGGATTGCCGGCCTGGCATTGCGACATGGCATACTGGACGTCGACCGGTGGCGGGTCCGGATTCTGGCCCGTCAGCGAGGTCGATACGTACTTGAGGTAGCTCACGCTCAGCGCCTTGCAATACGCCGCATCGGTCATCTGCGCGAGCGCCACCCCTGGCAACGAGAGGACGGCTACTGCCGCCAGGCTCTTCACGAAGGTGTTCATCTCATACCTCCAATGCTCAACGATGGAGCATTGGAGATTTTGGCCGCGATCGAGACGAGATTGCGACCATCGCGTTACGCAGCGCTGACACCGGTAGGGCTATGCCGATGGATTGCGCTTCAGGCCGTCTTCTCTGCCCTCAACCCGAGCTTCTTGATCGTCTGCTCGCGCATCACGAACTTCTGGATCTTGCCGGTGATCGTCATCGGGAACTCGGGCACGAACTCGATGTAGCGCGGGATCTTGTAGTGGGCGATCTCGCCCTTGCAGAACTCGCGGATCTCCTCGGCCGTCGCCGTCTTGCCGTCGTGCAGCTTGATCCAGGCGCAAATCTCCTCGCCGTAGCGTAGGTCGGGCACGCCGATCACCTGGACGTCCTGGATCTTCGGGTGCCGGTACAGGAACTCCTCGATCTCGCGGGGATAGACGTTCTCGCCGCCGCGGATCACCATGTCCTTCAGTCGGCCGACGATGTTGACGTAGCCCTGCTCGTCCATGGTCGCGAGGTCGCCGGTGTGCATCCAGCCGGCCTCGTCGATCGCCTCGGCGGTCTTGTCGGCGTCGTTCCAGTAGCCCTTCATCACCGAGTAGCCGCGGGTGCAGAACTCGCCGGTGTCGCCGCGCGGCACCGCCTTGCCCTCGGCATCGACAATCTTGATTTCTATGTGCGGCAGCACCTGGCCGACGGTCGAGACGCGCCGCTCGACCGGATCGTCGGTGGCGCACTGCGTCGACACGGGCGAGGTCTCGGTCATGCCGTAGGCGATCGTGACCTCGCTCATGTTCATCTGGCTCTGCACCTTCTTCATCACTTCGATCGGGCACGGCGAGCCCGCCATGATGCCGGTGCGCAGGCTCTTGAGGTCGAACTTGGCGAACTCCGGATGGTCGAGCTGGGCGATGAACATGGTGGGCACGCCGTAGAGCGCCGTGCAGCGCTCCTCGGCCACGGCCTGCAGCGTCGCCAGCGGATCGAACGCCTCGGCCGGATAGACCATGGTCGAGCCGTGCGTCAGGCAGCCGAGATTGCCCATCACCATGCCGAAGCAGTGATAGAGCGGCACGGGGATGCACAGCCGATCGGCAGGCGTGAGCTTCAGCCCCTCGCCCACGAAGTAGCCGTTGTTCAGGATGTTGTGATGGCTGAGCGTGGCGCCCTTCGGGTGCCCCGTCGTCCCCGAGGTGAACTGGATGTTGATGGCGTCGTCGAACTGCAGCTTCGCACCAAGCTCGGCGAGCTTCATCTTCTCGGCATTGCCGCCGGCCGAGGCGACATCGTCGAAGTTCAGCATGCCCGGCGTCTTCTCCGCGCCCAGCCGCACGACGTGCTTGAGGTGCGGCAGCTTGCCGGCCTTCACGAGATCCGTGGTGATCTCGAGGTAGTTCGAGGTCTTGAGCGCCGGCGCCAGGATCAGCGCCTTGCACTCGACCTTGTTCATGGCGTACTCGAGCTCTGCCCGCCGGTAGGCCGGATTGACGTTGACCAGCACCAGGCCTGCCTTGGCAGTGGCGAACTGCGTCAGGGTCCATTCGTAGCGATTGGGCGCCCAGATGCCGACGCGGTCACCGCGCTCCAGCCCCAGCGACAGGAGCCCGGCCGCCAGATCGTCGACCCGCCGGCCCAGCTCGCCCCACGTCCAGCGCACGTTCTGCTGGCGCACCACCAGCGCCTCGCGGTCGCGATGGGTCTCGACGGTGCGGTCGAAGAAATTGCCGATGGTCTCGCCGATCAGCTTCTTGGTCGAGACGCCGTGGTCGTAGGAGATCTTGGTCATGCCTGAACCTTAACCGGCTGCCCGATGGCTCTCAATTGTTGCGCGGCGGCTTGCTGCCCGGGATCGGCTCGCCCGAATCGCGCTCCCGGACCGCCTGATGGAAGCCCGCCTCCTCGGCGCGCTGCTTGAACCAGATGCCCTCGGGCGAATGGCGCGTCATGCCGTCGAAGAGCGTAGCCAGAGTCTGAGTGGTGCGGATGCCCATGTTCTCGAAGGCGCTGTTGATGGCGGTCTTCTGCATCCACAGCTGGTTCTTCGGCACGCCCTTCATGCGGTCGACCAGCTTCTTCACGGCGGCGTCGAGCTCGGCCGCCGGCACGGCCTGGGTGATGAGGCCGATCCGCTCGGCTTCCCGGCCATCTATGAGGTCGCCGGTCAGCAGCAGGCGCTTGGCCCGCTCCGCACCCACACGATAGACCCACATCATGGTCGTCGGACAGCCCCAGACGCGGGCCGGCGGGTAGCCGATCTTCGCATCCTCGGCCATGACCACGAGATCGCAGCTCAGGGCGATGTCGGTGCCGCCGGCCACGGCGTAGCCGTGCACCTTGCACACCGTGGGCTTGTAGGAACGCCACAGCGACTGGAAGCATTGGGTGTTGTGGTCCATGAGCTGGAAGTCGATCAGGGGATCCCAGGGCATCTCCTGGCTGCCGCCCGAGCCGCGCGGCTGCTCGGCGGCGTTCTTGAGATCGTAGCCCGCGCAGAAGGCGCGGCCGGCGCCCTGCAGGACGACGACGTGAACGAGGTCGTCGCGGTTGGCCTGCTCGACGGCGGCCCGGATCTCGTCGGGCATGCCGCGGCTGATGGCGTTGAGCCGATCCGGCCGGTTCAAGGTGATGGTGGCGACGCGATCGTCGCGGCTGTAGATCAGGGTTTCGTAGGCCAAGGTATTTCCTCCTGAACACGAATTAATCTCGCTCTGGCAGGTCGCGGCAAGCCGCTAGGGTCCGCGCATGAAAGTCGAATTCACCACCGTCGACGTGTTCACCGACCGCAGGTTCGGCGGCAATCCGCTCGCCGTCATCAGCGACGCGCGCGGCCTGTCGAGCGAGCAAATGCAGTCGATCGCCGCCGAGTTCAATCTCGCCGAGACGACCTTCGTGCTGCCGCCGCAGGACCCCGCGCATACCGCCCAGGTCCGCATCTTCACGCCCAAGGCCGAGTTGCCGTTCGCCGGCCATCCCAATGTCGGCACCGCCTTCGTGCTGGCGCGCGCCGGCGAATGCCACGGTCGCAAGATCGAGGGCGACCGGCTGGTGTTCGAGGAGAAGGCCGGCCTCGTGCCGCTCGATCTGACGCGCGAGCAGGGCGCCGTCGTCGCCGCTCGGCTGGCGGCGCCGCAGAAGCTCGCGCTCGGCGACGAGCTCGCCCCGGAGCTCACCGCCGAGATCTGCAGCCTCGACGCCGACGATATCGGCTCGGCGACGCATCGTCCGGTCATCGCCTCCTGCGGCAACAATTTCGTCTTTGCCGAGGTGACGTCCCGCGCGGCACTCGCCAAGGCCCCCGTCCGCACCGACCTGTTGGCGAGGCACGTGCCGATGTCGCGGGCCGTCGGCATCCATCTCTACGCACACGCGAAGGAACACGGCGTCGAGATCCAGTCGCGCATGTTCGCGCCCCTGTTCGGCGTGCCCGAGGATCCGGCGACCGGCAGCTCCAACGTCGTGCTGATCGGCCTGCTGGCCCACTTCCGGCCGGAGTCGGATCTCAGCCTGTCGAAGACGCTGGGCCAGGGCTTCGACATGGGCCGGCCCAGCATCCTCGAGGGCGCCGCCGACAAGAAGGCCGGCCACGTCGTCGACACGTATATCGGCGGCCGTTGCGTGCCCATGCTCAAGGGCACGATCGACCTTGCATGATGGGCGACCTCGGCTGATCTACTTCGGCCGGCGCAGCGCCGCGACCTGGTCGGCGATGCCCGTCAGCCGGACGTTGTCGGCGATCGATCTCACCTTTGTCTCGGTCAGGGCCAGCGCCTGGTCGAGATCGCAACGCGCCGCCGCCAGCCACTTCATGTTGGGGAACTGCCACTCGACGTCGAGTGCGGAGGAGACGTAGCCCGGCTGGCCGCGATCGATCTTCAGCGCCTGGGCCTGCAGCGCAGCGCCATAAGCCTGGCAGATCTGCGCGGGATCGAGGTCGAGCCGCCACAGCATCTCGAGATCGTTCAGGCGACCCGCGCGCAACAGGGCGACGGCGTCCTGGTTGCGGCTCTTCACGAGCCGCGCTCCGGCCAGCGCCTGGGCATGGCGCGGACTGCCCGGCGGCAGGTCATCGAGATAGTCGGCAAGCGACGAATCGGGACCGAGGCGGGCGAAGCGGGCTTCCTCCTCCCCCTGCGCCTGCTGGGTACGGCGCTCGGTTTCCTGCTCGTACTGGCGCCGCTGCTCGGCCCGCTGGGCCTCGCGCTCGGGATTGGGCATGGTCTCGATCCAGCCCATCACCAGCGGCACGATCGTGAGCACGACGATCGCGCCGCCGAGCGCGGCGCTCGTGGGCCCGACGGGCATGATGCCATGCAACGCCGGCAGCCGGCCCCACAAGGCAAGCAATGCCAGCAGCGGCGGCAGCGCGATGGGAGCCGTCATCAGCCACCAGCCGCGCTCCTCGGCGAGGCCCGCGGCGGCCGCGGCCGCGATGGCGGACAAGGGCAGGACGATCAGCGCGGCCAGCGCCAGCCAGCCCGGCAGGCGGCCGTTGAACCAGGCCAGCACGAACAGGCCGGTGAGCACGAGCCAGAGCACGAGACCGATGATCGCGGCGAAACCCAGCGCCATGCCGCGGCCGGCCAGATCGGTGCCGCGCGAGCCCAGGAGGTTGGCGACAAAGCCGGAATAAAGGAGGAAGGCGATGGCGAACAGGGCGATGGCGCCGTACGGCACCCCGCCCGACAACGTCTGGTCTTTCATCAACACACTCTACGCGAAGGGGAACTTATTCGGCGGCGTCGTGCATCACCTGGTCGGCGCGCGTCGGATAGATGATGCGCTCGGCGAAGCGGTACATGTCCTCGATCTCCCGCTGTGAGCGGTAGGCGATCGTGGCGCCGCGCAGCGCAGCGAGCTGCTCGGCCAGGATGCAGCGGCGCACCTCGGCAGTCAGCGTGTTCAGGCGGTGATAGGCCTCGGAAATGGTCCGGCCCAGCGTCGTGATGCCGTGGCCGACCAGCACGACCGAATTGGTGTCCTGGATGAAGCCCGACACCGAGCTGACATCGGCCTCGACGTCGACATGCGCCGGCACGAAATGCACCGGCTTGCCCAGCACGAAGGGCGGATCGAGCGACAGCACCTTGAAGTCGTGCGGCGCACCCGAGCCCAACAGGGCAATGGTCGCATCGTCGTGCACATGAATGGTGGCGTCGATGTCGGGACGCAGCCGCAGGATCTCACGGCTGAGATTGTGGCCGATGCTCGTCATGCGTTCGCCCCAGACGATGCGGCTGGTCGGCACATCGGTGATGACGATGTTCTCGAGCTCCATCTCCTCGAGCGAGATCTCGGCATGCTTGGTGTAGGCGAGCCCGTGCGGGAAATCCGGATGCGGCACGCGCATCACGATGTTGCCCAGCGTGTTGTGGACGTAGCCGCGGCCCGCGACCAGGCGGGCATACTTGACGAACTGGCGACCGATGGCGGGATCGAACGTGACCGGTGGCATGTCTTGGGTCCTCCGCCCCCACCCTAACATGAGTACATGCCAGGTAGTTGAGACGAAGCGGCCATCCGGGGCACTTCCTCCGCATGGGCGAGATGCTTGGACCCCTGGTGCTGTTTTCCGTGGCGATGACGCTGACGCCGGGCCCCAACGTCGTGTTGGTGACGGCGTCGGCGGCGAACTTCGGCTTCCGCCGCACCGTCCCGCAGATGCTGGGCATCACCTTCGGCTTCGGCTCGATGGTCGTGGCCACGGGCCTGGGACTGGCCGGGCTGGTCCATGCCGAGCCGCGCCTGCATCTCGCCGTGAAGTACGTCGGCGCCCTCTACCTCCTCTCTCTCGCCTGGCGCATCGCCCGAGCCGACGCCGCCAGCGCCGCGGCGCGCGCCAAACCCATCGGCTTTCTCGAAGCGACGCTCTTCACCTGGATGAATCCTAAGGCCTGGGTCTCCGCGCTGGGCGCTGTCGCCGCCTACAGCACTGTGGGCGACGATGTGCTGTGGCAGACGTCGGTGATCGCGGGTGTGCTGGCGGCGGCGTGCCTGGCCTCGGTGGCGATCTGGGCGGGCTTCGGTTCGGTGATCGGCCGCTATCTCGCCGCGCCGAGGATGCGAAAAGCGTTCAACTGGTCGATGGCAGGTCTGCTGGTGCTGTCGCTGATCCCGGTGTTTCGATGATGCCCATCGAGCCGTGACCTCCGACAGCCACCAGAAAAAGACAAGGCGTTCTCAAGCGGCCCTTCAAGCGAAGCGGGCCGAGATGACCGAGCATGGAGGTCCCGTCGCAAAGGAGGCCGCGTATGGTCGACGAAGCAAAGCTGCACGATTTCGTTGGGAAAATGCTGGGCGACCTCGGCGGCGCCGCCAGCGTCGCCATGGTGCGCATGGGCGATGCGCTCGGTCTGTACAAGACCCTTCAGGCAGCAGGTCCGATGACTTGCAGCGCCCTCGCCCTGCGCGCCGGAGTGCACGAAAGATACCTGCGCGAATGGCTGTCGCAGCAGGCGGCTTCCGGCTATCTGGCGTACGACCCCGCGGCCAGAACCTTCGCGCTGCCGCCGGAACAGGCCATGGTCTTCGCCATCGAGGACAGCCCCGTCTACATGATGGGCGGCTTCGATCTCATGGCGGCAATGATCGAGAACCAGCCCAAGGTGCAGGCCGCTTTCACGAGCGGCGGCGGCGTGGCGTGGGGCGATCAGGCGGGCTGCATGTTCTGCGCCGTCGCCCGCTTCTTTCGCCCCGGCTACCACAACAACCTGATCCCGAGCTGGCTGCCGTCACTGGACGGCGTGATCGCCAAGCTCGAACGCGGCGCCAAGGTAGCCGACATCGGGTGCGGCCACGGCTGGTCGACCGTGCTGATGGCGAAGGCTTTCCCCAAATCGCAGTTCATCGGCTACGACTTCCATGCCGGATCGATCGAGGATTCCCGCGCCCATGCCTGGGATCACGGCGTCTCGGCGAACACCCGGTTCGAGGTCGCGTCGGCCAAGGAAATCCCCGAACGGGACTTCGACCTCGTGACGAGCTTCGACTGCCTGCACGACATGGGCGATCCGGCCGGCGCGGCGGCCCACGTTCGCGGTCTGCTGAAGCCGGATGGAACCTGGATGATCGCCGAGCCGATGGCCGGAGATCGACTCGAGGACAATCTAAATCCCGTCGGACGCCTCTTCTATGCGGGATCCACCATGATCTGCGTTCCGACGTCCCTCTCCCAGGAAGTCGGTGCCGCGCTCGGAGCACAGGCAGGCGAGGCAAAGCTGCGCGACGTGATCGGTGGCGCCGGCTTCCGCAGCGTCCGCCGCGCCGCCGAAACGCCGTTCAACATGATCCTCGAGGCGAGACCGTAGAGCTTCGCGGTCCGGAAGAGCATGAGAAGACACATCACCCGATCTTGGTGACAGCGAGCGGCAGCGCCGCGCCCTGCTTCACCGTGCGCAGGGCGAAGGAGCTCCTGATCTGGGCGATGCCCGCGATCTTGGTGAAGTCCATGACGAAGCGCTCGTAGGCTTCGAGGTCGGGCACGACGATGCGCAGCAGGTAATCGCTGTCTCCGGTCATCAGGTAGCACTCCATCACCTCGGGCCGCGCCGCGGCGGCGCGCTCGAAGGCCTGCAGCGCCTTCTCGACCTGGGTCGAGAGCGACACGCTCATGAAGACGTTGACCGACAGGCCGACCGACTTGGCGTCGACCTGCGCGGCATAGCCCTTGATGACTCCCGCCTCCTCCAGCGCCCTGACCCGCCGCCAGCACGGCGAGGAGGAGAGCCCGACCTGCTCGGCGAGGTCGGCATTGCTCACCCGGCCGTCCTTCTGCAGATGGTCGAGGATGCGCCGGTCGATGGCATCGAGGGAGATCATTGCTCAAATTTCCTACTTTTGGCACAATTCTACCCAATACAGCCGTTCAAGGGGTCCGAACGCAAGGACTTTCCCCTGTGCCAGGCGTATGCCGTGCTCATGACCACGATTGCCCCCGTGCAAGAGTTGAAGGCGCAACGTCTCAGGCTCCTGCGCGAGCTCGAGCGCAAGGTCCTGTGGCTGAGCGCCTGGACCATCCATAACGCCAACCACCTGCGCCCCAACCGCGACGGGCTGAAGGTCGGTGGTCACCAGGCTTCGTGTGCGTCGCTCGCCACGGTCATGACGGCACTCTACTTCTCGGTGCTGAAGCCGGAAGATCGCGTGGCGGTGAAGCCGCATGCCTCGCCGGTGTTCCATGCGATCCAATATCTGTTCGGGCACCAGTCGCAGGACAAGCTGGAGCGCTTCCGCGGGCTGGGCGGCGCGCAGTCCTATCCCTCGCGCACCAAGGACGTCGACGACGTCGATTTCTCGACCGGCTCGGTCGGCCTCGGCGTCGCGATGACCCTCTTCTCCTCCCTGGTGCAGGACTATGTGCGCCTGAAGGAGCTGGGTGACGGCAAGCGACCGACGGGGCGCATGGTGGCTCTGGTCGGCGATGCCGAGCTCGACGAGGGCAACATGTTCGAGGCGCTGCTCGAGGGCTGGAAGCACGACGTCCGGAACCTGTGGTGGGTGATCGACTACAATCGCCAGAGCCTGGACGGCGTGGTCAACGACCGCCTGTTCGGCCGCATCGGCGAGATGTTCGAGCTGGTGGGCTGGCGCGTCGTCACCCTGAAATACGGCAAGCTCCTGGAAGCGGCCTTCACCCAGCCCGACGGCGAGCACCTGCGGCAGTGGATCGACGACTGCCCCAACTCGCTCTACTCGGCATTGGTGTTCAAGGGCGGCGCAGGCTGGCGCGAGGCGCTGACGCGCGACCTCAACCAGTATCCCGGCATCCGCCGCATCCTCGAGCAGCACGACGACGAGACGCTGCACCGGCTGATGACCAACCTCGCCGGCAACGACATGCAGGCCGTGCTCGACGCCTTCGAGGGCGTCGAGGGCGACCAGCCGACCTGTTTCATCGCCTACACCATCAAGGGCCAGGGCCTGCCTTTCGCCGGCCACAAGGACAATCATTCCGGCCTGATGACGCTCGACCAGATGGCGGGCTTCAAGAAGGGCATGGGCATCGCCGACGGCCAGGAGTGGGACAAGTTCGCGGGCCTCAAGGCCACGCCGGCCGAGCTGCAGCAGTTCCTCGCCGAAGCGCCGTTCAACGCCGAGGGCCGCCGCCGCACCGAGGCTCCCGTCGTGACGGTTCCCGCAGCGCTGCCCAAGCCCAACGACAAGGAATCGAGCACGCAGGCGGGCTTCGGCAAGATCCTGAACGCCATCGCCGCCGAGGACAGCGAGCTCAGCCGGCGCATCGTCACGACCTCGCCCGACGTCACGGTCTCGACCAACCTCGGCGCCTGGGTGAACCGGCGCGGCCTGTGGGCGCACACCGAGGCGGAAGACGTGTTCCGCGAGCTCAAGGTCGTGTCGGCGCAGCTGTGGCGCAAGACGCCGCGCGGCCAGCACATCGAGCTCGGCATCGCCGAGAACAACCTGTTCATCCAGCTCGCGGCGATGGGACTCAGCCACCAGCTCTTCGGCGCGCGCCTGCTGCCGATCGGCACGCTCTACGATCCATTCATCGCCCGCGGGCTCGATGCCCTGAACTATGCCTGCTACCAGGATGCGCGCTTCATGATCGTGGCGACGCCGTCGGGCGTGACCTTGGCGCCGGAAGGAGGCGCGCATCAGAGCATCCACACGCCGTTGATCGGCATCGGCCAGCCCGGCCTGCTCTCCTACGAGCCCGCCTATGTCGACGAGCTCGCGGTGCTGATGCGCCATGGCCTGGAGTACATGCAGCAGGACAAGGGTGGATCGGTCTATCTGCGGCTGTCGACCAGAAGCCTGCCGCAGCCGCAGCGCACGCTGACGCCCGAGCAGGAGTCCGACATCGTGTCCGGCGGCTACTGGTACGCGGCCCCCGAGGCCGGCGGCGACGTTGCCATCGTGTGCATGGGCGCCGTGACGCCGGAGGCGATCGCCGCGCACGAAAGCGTGCTGCGCGATTTCGCCGGCGCCGGCCTGCTGGTGCTGACCTCGCCCGACCGTTTGCATGCCGACTGGCTGGCCGCACAGCGCAATCGCGGCCGCACGGCCGGGCTGGTCGATCGCAGTGCCGCCGCCGTCGAGCGCCTGCTGGCGCCCTTGTCGCGTGACGCCCGGCTGGTCACCGTGCTCGACGGCCATCCGCTGGCGCTTTCCTGGCTGGGCTCGGTGCGCGGCCAGCGCGTCGTGCCGCTCGGCATCGAGGCCTTTGGTCAGTCTGGCGACATTCCCGACCTCTATCGAGCGTACAAGCTCGATGCCGCGGCGATCATCGATGCGGTGGCGCGGGCGATCTGAGCCTGCCAACCGGACAGCGGGGTCCTCAGGGACGCAGAGCCTGCGCCAATGCGCCTCCCACGCTCCGTAGTTCCCTGCGGAACACGGCTGCCTGCTCGTCGGTGAAGCGTGACGTCGAAACCGCGAGGTTCAGCGCTCCCAGCAGGGCCGTACCGTGCATCACCGCCACGGCAATGCCGGTGATGCCGGGCGTGAGCGAGCATGATCTTGCCGGCAGATACAGCGTAGAGCGGCGCCAGTTCTCCGACCCTCATCGTAAAATTCAGGGCCTGGCCGCCGATGATCGTGGCGACGACCGGGCCAGGTCGGCGGAAATCCAGGTGGTTTATGAGCGAAATCTCGAGCTGGCGATCGAAGAAAACGTCTTCGGCCTTCCGAGCTTCGTGCTGAACGGGGAGACCTTCTGCGCCAGGACAGGCTCGACTTCCTCGGCGAGGCCCTCGCCAGCGGCCGCGCGCCCCACCGGCCCGGCCTTTGAGGAAGGAAAGCCCCGGCGGCTCACGGCCCATGGCAACGGCGGGATCGGAATGGCAGCGACGCGGCGTGATCGCTTGACCTCTGCGTCCCCGGCCTCCTATTTGCGGGGCCATGAAGGTCGACGGCACCCCCTACCGCACCATCTGGCTCGGCGCCGACGGAACCACCGTCCAGGTGATCGACCAGACCCTGCTGCCGCACCAGTTCGTGGTGCGCGACTGGCGCAGCATGGAGGATGCCGAGCGTGGCATCCGCACCATGATCGTGCGCGGGGCACCGCTGATCGGCGCGGCGGCCGCTTATGGCATGGCCCTTGCGATGGCGAGCGATGCGTCCGATGTCATGCTGACCCAGGCCTATACCACGCTGATGGCGTCGCGCCCGACGGCGGTGAACCTGCGCTGGGCGCTCGACGACCTGCGCAATCTTCTGGCGCCCCTGCCGCCTGCCAAGCGGGCCGACGCGGCGTACCGCCGTGCGGCGGAAATCTGCGACGAGGATGCCGAGATCTGCCGGCGCATCGGCGAGAATGGACTCGGGCTCATCCGCAAGCTCAAGCCCAGGGGCAAACGCATCAATGCGCTCACCCACTGCAACGCGGGCTGGCTCGCCACCGTCGACTGGGGCACGGCGCTGGCGCCGATCTATCAGGCGCACAATGCCGGCATCCCGATCCATGTCTGGGTCGATGAGACGCGGCCGCGCAACCAAGGCGCCAGTCTGACGGCCTGGGAACTCGCCAAGCACGGCGTGCCGCACACCGTGATCGCCGACAATGCCGGCGGACATCTCATGCAGCGCGGCCAGGTCGACTTCTGCATCACCGGCACCGACCGCACGACGCGGCGCGGCGACGTCTGCAACAAGATCGGCACCTATCTCAAGGCGCTGGCCGCGCACGACAACGGCATCCCATTCTATGTCGGCCTGCCCTACCCCAGCATCGACTGGACGATCGAGGACGGCGCCGCCATCCCGATCGAGGAGCGGCACGCCACCGAGGTCTCACGCATCGCCGGCCGCACGGCCGCAGGCGAGGTCGTCATCGTCGACGTGCTGCCCGAGGGCAGCCCGGCCGCCAATCCCCCCATCGACGTCACGCCGGCGCGGCTGGTGACGGCGCTGATCACCGAACGCGGCGTCTGCCCCGCGAGCGAAACGGGCCTGCTGTCGCTCTATCCCGAACAGTCCAGAGCGGCGTGATCACGCCCGCCGCACGAGCCGCCCACCTCGCGACCATCGGCCTCGGCTTCACGCAGATCGTGGGGTGGGGCACCACCTTCCTGATGCCCGCGGTGCTGGGACGACACATGGGCGAATCACTGGGGTTGGCGAGCGAGGTCGTGTTCGCCGGCATCACCGTGATGTTCGGCGTGGGCTCGCTGCTGGCGCCGCAGGTCGGACGGCTGATCGACCGCACCGGTGCGCGAATCATCATGGCCTCGGGCTCGGCGCTCTACGCCGTCTCGATCGCGGCGCTGGCCTTCGCCCAGGGCCTGGTGAGTTACCTGCTGTGCTGGGCGGCGATGGGCATCGCCTCGACGCTCGCGCTCAGCACGCCGTCCAGCATCGCATTGGCCCAGGTAGCGGGCCCCTCGGCGCGGCGCGCCATCGGCATGCTGGCCATCATCGGCGGTTTCGCCTCGACGGTATTCTGGCCGCTCTCGGGCGCGCTCGACGTGGCGCTGGGCTGGCGCGGGACGTTGCTGGTCTTTGCCGCGATCCATCTCTTTGCCTGCCTGCCCGTCCATCTGCTGGTGTTGCCGCACCGGCCGCCGGCCCATCATCTCTCCGCCGCGGCCAATCCCGCGGCGAGCGGCGTGCCTTCGGAGGTGCGCACCCGCGCCTTCCTGCTGCTGTCCATAACGCTTTCCAGCGGCGCCTTCGTGTTCACCGGCGCCATGGTGCACATGATCGAGCTGCTGCGCGGGCTCGGCCATCCGGCCGCCACCGCGGTGTTCCTGGCCTCGCTGATCGGACCCTCGCAGGTCACGGTGCGCGTGTTCGAACTGCTGTTCGGCCATCGCTACTCGATCATGAACTCGGCCGTGTTCGGCTCGGCCGCGCTGGTGCTGGGCCTCAGCGTGGCGCTGCTCGACGGCGGCAATTTCGTCCTGGGACTGATCTGCATCGTCTCCTACGGCATCGCCAACGGCCTGAAGGCGGTACAGCGCGCCACCTTGCCGCTCGCCCTGTTCGGACGCGCCCAGTTCGGCGCCTACATGGGAAGGCTCGCCCTGCCGCAGGGCATCGTCTCGGCGTCGGCGCCGCCGGTCATCGCCGCCGTCCTCAGCAACGGCGGCACGATCGCCGCGCTGTGGCTGATCTTTGCGGCCGCCATGCTGTCGCTCGTGAGCATGATCCTGCTGGCGAGGCTGGCCCGCAACGTTCGTTGAACGGTGGCAATTCGCACGGTGCACGATACGCTGCGGCATGAGCCGACCCCTCTTCATCCGCTCCAGCATCGACCGCCATGTCGGCTGGCTGGACTTCAACCGCCCGCCCGTCAACGCCTTCACGCGCGAGATGGTCGACGAGACCCACGACGCCCTCGTTGCGGCGCTCGGCGATCCTGCCGTGCGCGTGCTGGTGCTGGCGAGCGCCGTACCACGCTACTTCAGCGCCGGCGCCGACCTGAACGTCTTCAAGGGTATCGGCCAGGACGGCATGCGCCGTTGGGCCGAACGCTGCCACGAGATCGTGCGCCTGCTGCGGAGCTCACCCAAGCCGCTGCTCGCCGCCATCAACGGCACCGCCGTGGGTGGCGGCCTGGAGATGACGCTGCATTGCGACCTGCGCTTCGCCGCGACCGATGCCAGGCTCGGCCAGCCCGAGATCAATATCGGATTCATCCCGCCGATCGCCACGACCCAGGCGCTGGCCCGGCTGATCGGCCGGCCGCGCGCCCTTCGCTATCTCTACGAGGGCAGCCTCGTGCCGGCAGCGGAGGCGCTGAGCTGGGGCCTGGTCGACGAGCTGGTCGAGCCCGCCGGGCTGCGGGCCCGTGTGCAGGCCTATGCCGAGACGCTCGCCGCCAGGTCGCCGGCGGCGCTGGCTGCCATCCGCCGCACCGTGACGCTGGGCGGCGGCATGACCTTCGAGGACGGCATGGCGCTGGAACTCGAGACCGTCGTGCGGCTTGCCGGCACGTCTGACTTCGCCGAAGGCGTCGACGCCTTTCTCGCCAAGCGGCCAGCGGCCTGGCGACATTGAAGCACGCTCACGCCGCCAGCCTCTTGCCCGACGCCCAGGCCATCAGCAGCGTGCCGTCGACCGAGAAGTGGTCGCTTGCCAAAAGACGCTTCACTTGCGGATCGACGATCACCGCCGCCAGGAACTTTCGCACGATCGTCCCCGCCAGCAGCCGGTCACGATTCGACACGAAGCTCGAAGGGGCCCACGCGACATCATCTGCTTCCAATCCCACGAACCAGCGGAGCAGGTGGTCCACCTCCATCCACGCCATCAACTGTCGCTCCGACCGGATGCCGTAGAAGGCCTGCAACAGCATCGCGCGCAACAGTCGCTCCGGCGGGATCGATGGCCGTATCAGCCGTTCCGAGCGAAGCTTGGCAAGCTCTCCTGCCAATTCGCCCAGAGCCGCATCGACAAACTCCCGAATCATGCGCAGTGGATGATTCTCCCAGGTGTACGCTTCCGTCACCGCCGGTAGCAGGTCGATACCGCCACGGCCGATCGTAGTCGCCATAGTCCACTCACTCCCCCGAGGTGGAGTTCACGAACACCAGCTTCACCGTCACGAATGGCGTAATCAATTTGCACGGCGCGTCTAAACTGACTTTTATTGGGTGTTTATCTGCGATTGAGGAATGCCCATGACGTCACTCGCTGCGGTCGATTCTATCGACATCCAGATCATCGTCGACAACGTCACCGATTCGCTGTCGTCGGTGCCCTCCTTCATCGAGACCGAGCTGGGCGGCCTGGGCCGACGGCGCGGCGGCGCCTGGGTGCTGGGCGGCGGTTGCCTGTGCTGCGCGGCGCACGGTCTTTCCTGCCTTCTGACCGTGAAAAGCGGCGGCAGCAGCCGTTCCGTGCTGTTCGACACCGGGCCGGAGGATCGCGTGTTCGAGCAGAACGTGTCGCGGCTCGGCCTCGATCTCGGGCCGGTCGAGGCCATGGTGCTGAGCCATGGGCATTGGGATCATGCCGGCGCCATGCTGCGCGCGCTGCAGCTCGTGCTCGACCGCAACGGCGGCAAGCGCGTCGGCTGCTATGTCCATCCCGACATGTTCCGCAGCCGCGCCGCCAAGATGCCGGACGGCTCGTTCCGGCCGATGGAGGACGTTCCCTCGCTGGCCGACCTCGACGCCCAGGGCGGCCGTGTCGTCTGCACGCGCGAACCGCAGCTCATCGCCGACAGCGTGTTCGTGAGCGGCGAGATCCCGCGCCGCACGCCGTTCGAGACCGGCCTGCCCGGCCAGCATCGCCGCACCGAGGACGGCAAGGGCTGGGAGCCGGACGAGCTTCTGATCGATGAACGCTTCGTGGCGGTGAATGTGAAGGGCAAAGGCCTGGTCGTGCTGACCGCCTGCAGCCATGCCGGCGTGATCAATGTGCTGAACCATGCGCGTGACAGCTTCCCCGATGTGAAGCTTCATTGCGTGCTAGGCGGCCTGCACCTCTCCGGCATCAACGAGCGCGTCATTCCGCAGACCGTCGAGGCGCTGAAGGGCTTCGACCTCGACGTCGTCGCCGCCGGTCACTGTACCGGCTGGCGCGCCATGGCCGCCCTCGCCAACACCTTCGGCGACAAGAAATTGACGCCGCTGGCCGTGGGAAAGAGGCTCAGCTTTTAAGATCATGCTCTTCCGGACCGCGAGCCAGAGGCCTCCGGAAGAATATGAGTTCGGCCAACGTCAGGCGGCCTTCGGCGCCGCCGTATGTCCGGGGTATTCCGCGTCGAGGATGAACAGAAACGGCCCGTCGTACGTGCCGACGGTGATACCGTGCGTCACCAGCAGGTCGAGCGTCACCTGGTGGGCCGTGCTGGGCGCCACTGAGCCGATGGTGCCGCCCCAGCGCACGGTGATGGGCCGATGATGATGGCCGCACACGACGCGCTCGATATTGTCGAAGCGGCGCAGCACGGCCGACATGGTATTGCCGTTGCGGCAGTTGATGCGGTCCATGTCGATGAGCCCGGTGCCGAACGGCGGATGATGCATGAAGATCATCGTCGGCCGCTTGCGCTCTTCGCCGAGCTTGCCTTCCAGCCAGGCGAGCCGCGCAGCGCACATCTCGCCATGGCCGGGGCCGGGCACGACCGAGTCGAGGCCGATCAGGCGCACCTCGCGGCCCTCGATCGTGTAGTGCAGGAAGCCGTCGTCGTTCCTGAGGTACCCGTCCGATCCGAACTCGGCGAAGAGCTCGGCACGGCGGTCGTGCTTGCCGGGCACGAGATAGACCGGCATCGAAAGCGGCTCGAGGATGTCGCGCAGGACTTCGTACTCGGCGGCGAGGCCGCAGTCGGTGAGATCGGCCGTGGCGATCACGAGGTCGGGCTTGCGTAGCAGAGACTCGATGGTGGCGACGGCTGCATCGAGCATCGCGTTGGTGTCGACCCGCTCGTAGGCGACCTTGCCGCGCGGTCGGACATGCAGGTCGGTGATCTGGGCGATCATCATGGTGTGGACTCCTTTCTACGATGAGCCCGCCTAACCATCTTCTTCCTCCTCCCCCGCTTGCGGGGGAGGATACAGGAGGGGGAAGGCTACAGACTCGGTGTGGGCCAATTGCAGGTCAGTATGATCTCGTTCTCGTCGACATCGTCTTTGCGGCTTTCCCCCGCGAACATGACCAGCGACGCGCCGCCGATCGGCACGGCGTTGCGCACGTTCTTCGGCACGTTGCGCACGTTCTTCGGCACGAAGGCCACGTCATAGGGCGCCTTCATGTTCTCGCGGATGAAGGACAGCGAGCCCGTCGACAGCAGCACCATCGATGCCTTGCCGGCGAAGAACGCCGTCGACACGCCGCCCGCCTCGGTGACGCCCTGCGGCATGACCTTGTGCTTGAAGATCAGATCCTCGACGAAGCGCGCCGTTCGCGGGACTCTGTCGGAAATGTCCGCAAGCCATTGATGTCCTGGGGTTCCGGCTCCGGCTGCAGTCAAGCGCTGTCACCTGAAACGCGACAGGAACGACATTGTGAGTGCCTTGGCTCGAGCCGCTGGTGGGGCGTGAATTTGGCTGGATATGGCTGGACTCCGCAACACCGACGAAGCCATTGAGCCTTCGGCATTTTTGAATTTGGCTAGTTTCGCTGGCCGTTTTCATGACGGAAACCCGGACCCGCAGGGCTGCCGCCGGCCGCGATGGGATCGGATGAACGATGCATAGAGCAGAGCGCGCCGGGAGGCGCGCATAAGGTCAATATAACTATGATTATTTATAGAGTCAACTTCGGTTCTCGTCTTTTTTGGCGGACCGTAGAGCGCCAAAAAGCTGCCCCTGGTCGAGCATCGGCGCCAGCAGTGCTGGCAATCTCGTCAGCCCGCATCAACCGTTGGAACGCAATCCGCTCATCTGGAGGCAGCCGAGCGGATTGCATTCGTGGAGGCAACCAACATCCTTGCGTCAGGACGGCTGGACTTCGATCTGCCGCGCACGCTCGGGCCGGCCCGTCATCTTGGCGATCTGCAGGGTCAGCACGCCCTTGGAGAAGTTGGCCGAGATGTCGTTGCGGTCGGCGTCCGACGGCAAAGTGAAGGCCCGCGTGAAGCTGCCGTAGCTGCGTTCCGAATAGTGGGTTTTCTCATCGGTACGCTCGACGTGCTTCTCGCCGGAAACCGTGAGCACACCGTCCTCGACAAGAACTTTCACGTCCTTCTGGTCGACGCCGGGCAACTCGACAGTGACTGTGTAGGTCTTGCCGTTCTCCCGCACCTCGACCTTGGGCGCATGCTCAAGCGTGCCGAGCGCGCGCATGTGGCCGTTGCCGGCCGGCTCGAAGAACCCGAATGACCAGGCCCGCATCATGCGATTGAAGAGCTGGTCGAATTCGCCGCCGAACGGGGTGAAAGCGCTGGGCGTCAAAGCCTTGGGCACATTTTCTGCCATCGCAAGTCCTCCTGGTGAAGATCGATTGGGATTTAGGACCCCGCCAGGACAATGCAATCACAGAGGCAATGGATGCCGCGACATTCACGCAATCTTCACGGCCAGCACCAGCGATGATTCATCCTCTCCGAACCCGCCGACGATCGACAAATCGAGCGGACAATCGTGCAACGTCGCGACGAGGAACGTCCCCGGACGGCAACAGTTGTCGCAAGCGAACCGTCGTCTCGTCGCGCCAGGCGAAGCCCGCTCATTTCACAACTCATGAGCGGGCCTGCAGGCCCACGGTCCGCTCGAGTGCGTCGACGACCGCGTCGGTCGGCGCGGTCCAGCCGACGATGCCGCCCTGGGCGCGGATCATGGCCAGCGTCGCGGCCTTGAACTCGGGGAAGTAGCTTTCGGTCGCGTCCTCGGCCAGCAGGCACTCGTAGCCGCGGTCGTTGGCCTCGCGCACGGTGGTCTGCACGCAGACCTCGGTGGTAACGCCGGCGAACACCAGGTGGCCGATGCCGTGGCGCTTCAGGATGTCGTCGAGCGGCGTCGCATAGAACGCACCCTTGCCCGGCTTCACGATCACCGCTTCGCCCGGCAGGGCGGCAAGTTCGGGCACGAGGTCGTTGCCCAGCTCGCCATCGACCAGGATGCGGCCCATCGGGCCTTCGTCGCCGATGGTGAGCTTGCCGCGGCCGCGGGCGCGCTTGGACGGCGGACAGTCGGAAAGATCGGGCTTGTGGCCCTCCCGCGTATGGATGATCGGCAGCCGGGCGGCGCGGAAACCGTCGATCAGGCGTCGCACCGTGGGCACGATCCTGGCGAGAGGACGCACGTCGTTGCCCAACGCCGAGCCGAAGCCGCCCTCCTCGACGAAGTCGCGCTGCATGTCGATGACGACCAGCGCCAGCCGGCCGGCGGGGAAACTATACTCGTACGGCTGGGCGGCGATGGTGGGCATGACCTACTTTCCGCGCTGGAACGGCAGGGTGAGAGAGGTCGGCGGTTCCAGGCGGCCGACGACACCCGCCACCGCCAGCAACGCCAGCAGATAGGGCAGCATCAGCAGGAAGGCGGTGGGCACGTTGATGCCCGTGGCCGGCAGCTGGAACTGCAGCGCCGTGGCGGCGCCGAACAGCAGGGAGGCGGCGACGGTTCGGCCGATGTTCCAGCCGCCGAAGATCACGGCGGCGAGCGCCAGGTAGCCCGCGCCATTGGTCATGTTCTCGGTGAAGGTGTGGATGTCGGCGATGGAGATGAAGGCGCCGGCGACGCCCGCCATGAAGCCGGTGATCAGCACCGCCTTCCAGCGTGTCGCCGCCACGGGGATGCCGGCCTTGTCGGCGCTGCGCGGCTCGTCGCCGACGGCGCGCACCGAGAGGCCGAACGACGTGTGGTTCAGCATCGCCCAGATCAGTACGATCAGCGCCAGGCCAGCGTAGACGATGACCGACTGCTGGAAGAAGGCGGTGCCGGCAAACGGCAGGTCGCTCAGGCCCTTCGCCGCGAGCTTCGGCAGACCCGGGATCTCCTCGCGCGACAGGCCGCCGAAGATGATGCGGTAGAGCAAGGTGGTGGCGCCCAGTGCCAGAATATTGAAGCCGATGCCGACCACGAGTTGGTTGGCGCGCAGGTTGACACTGAGCCAGGCCTGCACGGCCGAGACGACAACCGAAGCGAGCACGGCGCAGGCGACGCCGAAATAGGGACTGCCGCTGGCCCACGAGCCCAGCGCGCCGAAGAAGGCCGCGGTCAGCATCATGCCTTCAAGGCTGAGGTTGAGCACGCCGGCGCGCTCGGAGACCAGTTCGCCGCTGGCCGCCAGCATCAGCGGCATGGCGAGCCGCAGCGTCGAGGCGATGAAGATGGCGAGCGTCTCTTCCATCAGCGACCTCCCTGCAACCTCTCGACCAGGATCACCGAGCCCGCGACGGCGATCACGATCAGGCCCTGGATCACCAGGGTCAGCGCCGCCGGCACCTGGGCCATGATCTCCATGGAGATGCCGCCCGAGCGCAGGAAGCCAAAGAACAGCGCACCCGCCAGCACACCTACTGTCGAGCCGCGCGACAACAGGCCGACGACGAGGCCGTCGAAGCCGTAGCCCGACGAGAAGCCGGTCTTGAGGTAGTACTGCTCGCCCTGCAGCATGATCGCGCCGGCCAGCCCACCGAAAGCGCCGGCGATGGCGAGCGCCACGACCAACAGGATGCCGCCCGGCATGCCGGCGCGGCGCGCCGCCAGCTCGTTGAGGCCGATGGCGCGCAGGCGCAGGCCGAAGGTCGAGCGCTGCAGGACGATCGCCGCGGCGACGGCCAGCAGCAGGCAGATCACCAGACCGATGTGCAGCGGCGATCCCGGATCGCCGGTCAGGCTCGGCAGCTTGACTGCATCGGCGATCGGCAGGGATTCCGGCAAGGTCGCCGAGGAGGTCTGCGGCTGGCGCAGCAACGTCGTCGACTGCACGCACCAATAGACGAGCAGCAGCGCCACGAAACCCAACAGCAAGGTGCTTATGACCTCGTTGGTGCCGAAGCGCACCTTCATGAAGCCGGCGATGCCGCCCCAGAAGGCGCCGGCGAGCGTGCCGCCCAGCAGCGGCACGAGCACGGCAAGCCCGAGCGGCAGGTCGCCGATTGGCGGCCAAAGGCCGAGCGCTGTCGCGGCGATGCCGCCGACGGCGATCTGGCCCTCGCCGCCCACGTTGGTGAGGTTGGCGCGGAAGGCCAGGATGAAGCCGAGGCCGACCAGCGACAGCGCGACGGCGCGATTGATCGAGGCGCCGATGGCGAAGGCGCTGCCGAACGCGCCGTCCATGAAGGCCTCGATGGCATCGGGCACGTCCTTGCCGCTCGCCGCGATCAACAGCAGGCCGACGATCATCGAGCCGATGACGGCGATGAACGGCACCGCCATGCCGAGCAGGCGGCGGCGATCGGGCAGGGAAACGGAGAGCGCTGTCATCGGAGCGCGGACCTCCAGGTCCGCATCATGAATCATGAGCGGACCTGGAGGTCCGCGCTCCGATTTGACCCGACATGAGGGCGCCAATGGCGCCGCGCTCGCCCATCTCGGCAGGACGTTCGCCGACCAGCCGGCCGCGATAGAGAACGGCGATGCGGTCGGCGACAGCTATAAGCTCGTCGAGCTCGCTGGAGATCAGCAGCACACCGACGCCACGGCGCGCGGCGGCGCGGATCTGGCGATAGACCGCCTCGACGGCGCTGACATCGAGGCCGCGCGTCGGCTGGGCCGCGACCAAGGCCACCAGCGGATCGAGCGTCAACTCGCGCGCCAGCACGGCCTTCTGCTGGTTGCCGCCGGAAAGGCCTGAGAAGGCGACCTCGGGACCAGCTGCACGCACGTCGAACTCACGCATCTGCTTCTGCGTGGCCGCGTTCAGGGCGCCGCGCTGCAGCAGGCCGAAGCGCGTGAAACGGTCGAGCTTGTTCAGGAACATGTTCTCGGCCACCGACATGGCGGTGACGCAAGCCACGGCATGGCGATCCTCCGGCACGATGCCGCCGCCCGCCGCCGTCACGGCCGCCGCGCCGGCATGGGTGAGATCGTTGCCGCCAATATAGAAATGCCCCTCGGCCGGGCGCAGCAGGCCCGCCAAGACCATGCCGAGCTCGCTCTGGCCGTTACCCTCGACGCCGGCCAGGCCGACGATCTCGCCGGGCTTGATCTCGAGCGTGAAATTGTCGAGGCGCGCCGCGCCGTGCCGGTCGTGCACGGTGAGCCCATCACACACCAGCGCGAGCTTGGGCGGCGTGATCAGCGGCCCGGACGGCGCCGGCGCCTTGCCGTCATCAGCCAGCGCGACGTCGAGCGGCTTCAGCTCGCGGCCCACCATGGCATGCACCAGCGCGCCCATGTCGGCGCCGGCCATGCTCTCGTCGGCAACCAGCCGGCCGGTGCGCAGCACCGCCACGCGGTCGGCGACCTTGGCGATCTCGGCGAGCTTGTGCGTCACCAGGATCACGGCGCGGCCGGAATCGGCGACGCGGCGGCAGATGTCCAAAAGTGAGCCGATCTCGCCCGGCGGGAGGACGGCGGTCGGCTCGTCGAGCACCAGGAGCTTGGGATCGCGCATCAGGCATTTCACGATCTCGGCGCGCTGGCGCTCGCCGACCGAGAGCTCGCCGACAACTGCGTCGGGATCGAGGGTGAAGCCGAAGCTCTCGGCGATGTCGCGGATCCTGGCGCCGAACTCGTGGCGCTTCAGCACACCCTTGACCTGGCCCAGCATCAGGTTTTCGACCACGGTCATGCGCGGCACCAGGCTGAAATGCTGGTGCACCATGGCGATGCCCTTCTCCAGCGCCTCGGCCGGGCTTTTAGGCGCCCACGTGGCGCCGTCGAAGGCCATGTCGCCGACCGTCGGCTCATAGACGCCGAAGATCAGGTTGCACAAGGTCGACTTGCCGGCGCCGTTCTCGCCCAGCAGGCACTGCACGGAGCCCGCGCGTACGTCGAGGCTGACGCCTTCGAGCGCCTGCAGGCCGCCGAAGCGCTTACCGAGGTCCCGAAGCGACAGCAGCGATTCGGCGGACAACGATCAGGCGTCCAGGACCTTGATCTTGCCCGCGAGCAGATCCTTCTTGATCTCCTCGATCTTCGCCTTCTGCTCGGGCGTGGCCTTGCAGATCACCATGTCGGAGGCCTTCGGGCCCATCGCCAGGCCGAACGGCTTGAACTCCGGCTTCCAGGTGCCGGCCGCCGCCTGCTCCATGGCGTACTCGACCTGGAAGCCGACGCCGGTGATCGAATAGGCGACATAGAGCGGATCGGTGCCGCAGCGGTCGGTGTAGCTGCCGATGATGTGCGTACCCTTCTCGCGCGCCGCCTGTTCCATGCCGCGCAAGCCGAGATTGAGGATGTGGTAGTGGATGTCGGCGCCCTGGGCGATGGCGGCGAGCGTCGCCTCCTTCGCCTTGGCGACGTCGTCGAAGTCGCCAGTGTAGCTCTCGAAGTACTTGATGTTGGGATTGATGTACTTCGCACCCTTGCCGAACTCGATGCCGGCATTCTTGATCGCCGGGATTTCCAGGCCGCCGACATAGGACACGCCGCCGGTCTTGGAGAGCATGGCAGCGGAAGCACCGGCAACGAAGGCGATCTCGGCCTGGCGCACGTCGTAGCCCGAGACATTGTCGGGCTTCTTCGGATCGGCATTGCCGCCGATGATGGCGAACTTCACCTTGGGGAAGCGCGGCGCCACCTTGAACACCGAGGCCTGGGTCTGGCCGCCAACGCCGATCACCAGCTCATTCTTGCCGGCGAGCGTGACCAGCACCTGCTCCATGTCGCCGAACTTCACGTTCTCGATGAACTTCACCGAGACCTTGGAGCCGAGGCTCTTCTCGGCCGCCTTCATGCCGTCGTAACCCGATTCCATCCAACCCTTGTCGGATTTCGAGCCCGGGATCAGAACGCCGACATTAAGCGGACCGGCGGCGCGAGCGGGCGCGTCGAGGCCGCCCAGCATCACAAGGCCTGCAGCACCGGCCGTGCCGGCCAGGAATCCGCGACGATCGAACTTGTTCATGGCTATGTTCCCCCGCTCCTGGGTGTGTGATCCCCAACAAGGCAGAGGCAATCGGCGTGCCAACTGGCAGGGAACTTGCAACCGAGGCAATGGACGGCGCAATCACAAGGCGCTTCGGGGGAGATCAAATGGCCGACAAACTGCATCCTTTGAGCGCTCCGCGCGCCGGCTTCGCCTGGGGCGCCAATGCCCGCGAAATAGACATGGCGACGCCGCCCGCGAAGCCCGTTCCGCTCAAGATTTCGGCAGCGCCGCAGAACATCACCATCGATCTCAAGCGCACGGCCATGATCGTGGTCGACATGCAGAACGACTTCTGCGCCAAGGGCGGCTGGGTCGACCATCTCGGCGCCGACTACACGCCCGACCGCAAGCCCATCAAGCCTCTGCAGAAGCTGTTGCCGGCGCTGCGCAAGGCAGGCGTGCCCGTCATCTGGGTGAACTGGGGCAACCGGCCGGACCTCGCCAACATGCCGCCCAACCAGATCCATCTCTACAAGCCGGCCGGTACCGGCATCGGGCTGGGCGATCCGCTGCCCGGCAACGGCGCGTCTGTGCTGCAGAAGGATTCGTGGGCAGCGGCGATCGTCGACGAGCTGCCGCAGGAGCCCGAGGACATCAAGGTCGACAAGTATCGCATCTCTGGTTTCTGGGACACGCCGCTCGATTCCATCCTGCGCAACCTCGGCACGCGCACGGTGCTGTTCTCGGGCGTCAACACCGACCAGTGCGTGCTGCATTCGCTGACCGACGCCAACTTCCTGGGCTATGGCTGTGTGCTGGTCGAGGATTGCTGCGCAACGACCTCGCCCGACTTCTGCACCAAAGCGGCGGTATGGAACGTCAAGAAGTGCTTCGGCTTCGTCACCGATTCGGGGAAGATGCTGAAGGCCCTGAAGAAGTAACCAAGCGTTTGCGCCAACTCGTCCTGCTGCCCGGCTTCATGTGCGACAAGGACCTGTGGACCGACATGGTCCCGGGTCTCGAAGCGCTCGGCACGATCCACTACGGAAACGTCTACGAGGATTCCACCCTCGAAGGCATGGCGCAGCGTGTGCTCGCCGCGTCGCCCGGGCGCTTCGTCCTGGTCGGCTTTTCGATGGGTGGCTTCGTCGCCCGCGTGCTCGCCCTGATGGCGCCCGAGCGCGTGACGGGCGTGGCCTTCGTCGCCTCGTCGGCGCGTGGCTATTCCAAGGAGGAGACCGAGCGGCGCAAGTCGGGCTACCGTCCGGGCGACCGGCCACCACGCGCGGCGGGCGAGGTCACGACGGCGCGCGGCCTGCATCCCGACCGCGAGAACGATCCCGTCCTCCTGGAGCGCCTGCGCGGCATGCAGCGACGCCTTGGCCGCGAGGTGCGGGCACGCCAGGCGGCGCTGGTCCGCCTCGACGGCTATGCCGACCTCGAGCGCATCGCCTGCCCGTCCCTGGTTGTGGCCTGCCGCCAGGACCGCCTGCGCAGCTTTGCCGAGACCGAGCGCATGGCGCAGCACCTGCCCAACACGCGCTTCGCCATCCTCGAAGATTGCGGCCACATGGCGCCGCTCGAACGGCCGCACGAACTGACGGCATTGCTGGCAAGCTGGATCGAGGCATCCAGGCTCTAAGACATGAGGTAGTTTGGGGTGTTGTTCGGGCTTGAACAGGCCCCTGCCTGCGCCATGTTCCATGTCCTAACGGGACACCCGATCATGAGCGAAGCCGATTCACTCTTTGCAGTCCTGAAGCAATCGGCTGATGCCGAATGCGCCGCAACGCTTGAACGATTTGTGCGCGATGCGCCCGACCGCCAGTTGAGCCGCGTCAACGTGCTCGACTTCGCCAAGCGCCAGGGCCTCGACGAGGAGCGCACGCTCTCCACCTTCCTCCAGGCTGCCCAGATCGGCCTGTTCGACATGTCCTGGAACGTGCTGTGTCCGAGCTGCAGCGGCGTGCTCGACGCCAATGCCTCGCTGAAGACGGTGAAGGCCGAGCACTACTACTGCGTCTTCTGCAACGTCAACGGCGAGCCCACGCTCGACGACATGGTCGAGGTGAGCTTCACCGTGAATCCGCGCGCGCGCCGCATCGCGGCGCACAGTCCCGACCAGCTTCCGCTGTGGGAATACTACCGTCAGATCTTCTGGGGCCGCGGCGTCGACCTGCCCGACGACACTCTCGAGGCGGCAATGCAGCAGGTGACGCTCGACGCCGTCGAATTGCCGGCCGGCGAGAAGGCGTTTCTGTCCCTCCAGCTGCCGGCGGGTTTCATCATCGTGCTGGAGCCGGTGAGCCACGCCGCACAATTCATCAATGTAAAAGATGAGCCGACGCAGGAACGACAGAACCTGACGCTGGTCTACAACAATGTGCGTGCGCCGGCGGGCGAGATGACCCTGCGGCCGGGACCGATCCGGCTGTCGCTGGAGAACCGCACGTCCGCGCGCGTGCTGCCGACGATCTGGGTGGTCGACGACAAGTTCACCGACGCGGTGGGCAAGCGGCGGCCGTTCCTGACCGCCAAGCGCCTGCTGTCGAACCAGACCTTCCGTGACATCTATCGCACCGACACGCTCGACGTAGACCAGCGGCTCAAGATCACCAGCCTCACCTTCCTGTTCACCGACCTCAAGGGGTCGACGGAGCTCTATGAGCGGGTCGGCGACCTCGTAGCGTTCGATCTGGTGCGCGAGCACTTCCGCACCCTGAACGAGATCGTCGTGGCCGAGGGCGGCGCCGTGGTCAAAACCATCGGCGACGCCGTAATGGCGACGTTCCTCACGCCCGACCATGCGCTGTCCGCGGCGCTGCGCATGCGCGAGGCCATGCGCAAACTGAACGAAACGCACGGCCGCGAGGACCTGCTGCTCAAGATCGGCATCCATGAAGGGCCATGCCTGGCGGTCAACCTGAACGAGCGACAGGACTATTTCGGGCAGACCGTGAACATCGCCTCGCGTGTGCAGGGCCTGGCCCAGACACGCTCGATCCTGGCGACGGCACCGGTGATTGACAATCCCAGGAGCGCGAGCGTGCTCGGCAGCAACGGCCCGAAGCCGCTGGCGCAGAGCCATCCCCTGCGCGGCGTCGCCGCCGAAGTCGCGGTCTACGAAATTCCTTAACGGGAGCGCCGGCCTCCGGCCGCTCGTGATCCTCGTCTTCCGGACCGCGCGCTTCCAGCGCGCTCATGATTCATGAG